>JAAHHL010001534.1 GCA_010672185.1 Caldora sp. SIO3E6
TCGTCAACGGAGCAATCTGCAACAATCTCGCACCTATATCGAAGCTGCCATCAAGATTATTGAATCTCTCCGCACTAATGTCGCTAGTCAGGAATTACGTACTTCCTTCTTTGCCTCCAAGCAAGACTACTACGAATTCTACATCGACTTGCTGATGGAGCTAGACCAACAAAATCCAACTAAAGGCTACAATGCAGAAGCTCTCCATGTCAGTGAACGAGCTAAAGCCAGAAGTCTCCTGGATCTCCTCACGGAAGCGAATGCAGATATCAACCAAGGGATAAACTCCCAACTAGTAGAGCAAGAAGGTAGCTTACAGCAACAACTCGATGCCATTGAACAACGTCGGGTACAAGTGCTTAGTGGCAATTATACCGAGGAACAGAAAGCTAATTTAGACCGACGGCGGCAAGCTATTTTAAGAGAATATCAGAACCTCAGAACTCAAATCCGTGCTACTAGTCCCAAGTATGCTGCTCTCACTCAACCTCAACCCCTCACCCTCAAACAAATTCAGCAGCAGGTACTCGACGAAGACACCTTGCTACTGCAATATTCCCTAGGTGAAGAACGCAGCTATCTTTGGGCTGTAACCAACAATAGCATCAATAGCTATCAACTGCCCCCACGGAAAGAAATTGAAACCGCAGCACAACAATTTGTAGAATTGCTGAACAACCCTAGGTATCGTTTAGGGGAAAGAGGAACTATCGTAGTTGAGCAGGTTAGGGATGTTAACCCTAAGGAAGTTGCTCCTCAACTCAGCCAGATGCTTTTAGGGGAAGTCGCACCGCAGTTAGGGAACAAACGCCTCTTGATTGTCAGTGACGGTGCTCTGCAATACATCCCCTTTGCCGCTTTGCCAACACCAGCCACTGCCGATAGGGACAATCCTATCCCACTAATTAGCGATCGCGAAATAGTCAACTTGCCTTCCTCCTCCACCCTGGCTATTTTGAGACAAGAGTTCTCTCGCCGACAACCACCTCCCAAGCAAGTCGCCATCTTAGCCGATCCTGTCTTTAGTCAAGAAGATGCACGAGTCGAATCCACTGTACCTCAACCAAAACCTCCAGAAGATTTAGAGCAAAATTACCTTAGTCGTGCTGCCAGACAATTGGATATCGGGGTGTGGCAGAGATTACCGGGAACTCGTCAAGAAGCCGAAGCGATTATGGCTCTAGTACCAGAATCTCAGCGTACCCAGGTATTTGATTTCCAGGCTAACCTTACTGCTGCCACTAGTCCCCAACTCAGTCAGTACCGCATTGTCCATTTTGCCACCCACGGACTACTCAACAGTGAACATCCCGAACTATCCGGTATAGTTTTATCCCTAGTAGATGAGCAAGGTAATCCTACCAACGGATTCCTGCGCCTCCATGATGTATTTAACCTCAACCTACCTGCGGAGTTAGTGGTGCTGAGTGCCTGTGAAACGGGATTGGGTAAGGAAGTTAAAGGAGAGGGCTTAGTAGGGTTGACAAGGGGCTTTATGTATGCAGGAGCGCTCCGGGTATTAGTAAGTTTGTGGAATGTGAATGATGCAGCCACCGCAGAGATGATGAGTCGCTTCTACCGTTTAATGTTGCAGGAGGGTTTGTCAGCGACAGCAGCCTTGAGAGCAGCACAATTAGAAATGCAACAAGAGTCTCAATGGCAAGCTCCCTATTACTGGGCAGGATTTACTCTTCAAGGAGAGTGGCGTTAAAGGAGGCAGGAGGCAGGAGGCAGGAGGCAGGAGGCAGGAGGCGGGAGGCAGAAA
>JAAHHL010001535.1 GCA_010672185.1 Caldora sp. SIO3E6
CGTGACCCAGCTAAAATAGTGCATTAGAAACTGGTTTTGAAGTAAAAAGTAACAAGTAAAAAGTAACAAGTAAGAAAGAACTAGAAACCAAAATCTATTGCACCATTTTAGGTGGGTCAGTCCACTAGGGCACTAGCGAAGCTAATCGCTCGTAGGGTAGGTATTGTCAACAATCTCCAACAGTAGATGCATATCTTCTATCCTGACTTTATATCCCATATCTAAAAGACATCTCCAATAATTACGCTAGAACCCCCATGCTACCTTGCACAAATCGGAGTTTCTGGAGATGTCTATTACAAATCCTCATTACAAAGGACTAATGACCAATGACGCTTGCATCCCAAGTAATGCAAGTCATAGAATGAGTTAATTTTCTTCCTCAGACATTTCCAAGCCAAAAACACTACTAAAGACTTTCTGTACCTTGTAGCCAGAATCAATAGACTCTAGGGGGTCTTTGCGCAATCGGTGGCGCAGAGATAAGGTAATTACTCGGCGAATGTCATCAACAGTGACTTCTTGGCGTCCTTCAAAAGCACACAAAGCCTTCGCTGCACGGTTAGTAACAATATCACCCCGCAATCCATCGACATCTAGTTCTGAACAAACCTCGGAAATTTTCACCCGCAGCTCATAGTCTATCTCTACCTTAGATAGTCGCTCCTGAGCCATAACTATTTGCTTTTGCAGGGTTTCTTGATCGCTGATATGTTCTTGAATGTATTCCTGGGGATTTTGGTCAAACTCTCCTCTTTCTTCAACAATCTTCACTCTCAAGGCTGGTTCTTTGACAGTACGGATTTCAGCGTGCATACCAAAGCGATCGAGGAGTTGGGGTCGCAATTCTCCTTCTTCAGGGTTGCCGGAACCTACCAAAACAAAACGTGCTGGATGGCGAATGGAAATCCCTTCCCTTTCTACCGTATTCCAACCGCTAGCAGCAGAATCAAGGAGGACATCCACTAAATGATCATCGAGGAGGTTGACTTCATCCACATAGAGGATGCCACGATTGGCTTTAGCAAGCAGTCCCGGTTCAAAAGCTTTCACCCCTTCAGATAGAGCCTTTTCAATATCAATTGTGCCGCAGACCCGGTCTTCTGTGGCTCCTAAGGGCAAGTCCACCATTGAGACTTTTTTCTTGACAATTTCCCTTAATTGTGTATCAGAGCCATTTCCACTCGTCCAATCTGGATCATCGGGGTCACTGTTGAAGGGGTCATCAGCCACCACATCTATTTCTGGCAACAAATCCGCCAATGCTCGAATCGTAGTAGATTTACCCGTGCCGCGATCGCCCATGATCATCACCCCGCCAATTTTAGGGTCAATCACATTCAGCAGCAGAGCCAGTTTCATTTCTTCCTGACCAACAATGGCAGTGAAAGGGAAAACTTTGCGGAGATTAGTCTTAGGCGCTTGGGCAGTCGGACTCACTTCAATTACCTAGTCGTTTTTTAATGACGTTTATCATTTTGCCATATTGTTGTTTGTTCTTTGTCGTTTGTTGTTTGTTGTTTGTTGTTTGTCATTGGTCGTTTGTCGTTTGGGAATCGGGAATTGGGAATTGGGCATCGGGAATCGGGAATCGGTATATTGAGCTTCTCCCCATCTCCCTCAGCTTCCTCAGCTTCCTCAGCTTCCTCAGCTCCCTCAGCTCCCTCAGCTCCCTCAGCTCCCCACACTCCCCATCTCCCCAACCGGTGCAGGAACGACGATATAACCAGTACTGGTATCCCCAAGAACCCAGTTGCGATCGCT
>JAAHHL010001536.1 GCA_010672185.1 Caldora sp. SIO3E6
TTCAATACCATAGATGCCAAGAATGTTATGTTCCTTAAAGTAATCAGGCAAGGATTGAGCAGAACGCCAGTTACTGGGGCGTCGGGAGATATTACGAGCGATCGCGCCTCGGATTTGAGGGTATGCGGATTCCTCATCCTCTGGATTAACCCCTGTATTGCCTAATTCTGGATAGGTGAAAGTGACAATTTGACCACAGTAGCTCGGATCGGTAGCCACCTCTTGATAACCGGTTATGGCAGTATTAAACACTACCTCTCCAATCGCAGTACCAGTAGCTCCAAAAGACCAGCCACAGTAAGATGTGCCATCTGCCAGTACAAGCAGAGCCGGTGTAGCAGCTGAAATAGGCATAATTGTTCGTTGTTAAGGAAGGACAAGAAAGCTGATAGCTAGCCTGCTATTATCTCATGCCTTTTGGAAGAAACAATTGATTAGAGTGCGATCGCCTGACTTGAAAGTAGGGAATGGGGAATAGGGAATAGGGAAGAAGCTACTTTCATGGGGACTGCCTTTGGCTATAAGTCCAAAAACTTCACCAGTTGCTCTAACTTCGACCAAGGGGCTCCGCTAGCCATAACCTCTCTAGCTAGTTTAATACCTGCTTCGTGGTCTTCCAGTTGTACAATTTCTCCTACTTGTAGCGCTAATGAAGCATTTAATGCTACTGCATCCTGCTGAGGGGGAGTTCCTTTCCCTTGCAACACCTGCCGCAAAATAGTTACATTTTCCTCAACATCCCCGCCTCTTAGGGCTTCTGTCGGTGCTGGGGTTAAACCTAGCTCTTGGGGATTGAGGGTAGACAGATGTACTTCTCCTGCTGAGAGGAGCGCCAAATCTGTGACATCTGCTAATCCCGCTTCATCCAGTTTTTCCCTTCCATGAAGTACAAAAGCTTTGGGGGTTCCCATCTGGGACAAAGCTTGGGCGACAGTTGCCACGAATTGGGAGTCAAATACTCCGATAATCTGACCCGTGGGGCGCAACGGGTTCACCAAGGGACCCAACAGATTAAATACCGTTCGCACCTTCAGTGTTTGTCGTAGGGGTGCTACTGCTTTCATGGCTGGATGCCAACCACGAGCAAACAAAAAAGTTACCCCCACTTCCGACAATGCTGCTTGCACTTTCTCTGGTGGAGCCGATAAGTTAACCCCCAGTGCTTCTAACACATCTGCTGAACCAACTTTGCTCGAAGCAGAACGATTGCCGTGTTTGGCAACCTGCACACCAGCCGCCGCCGCAACAAAAGCCACAGCAGTAGAGATATTAAAAGTTGAGGCTCCATCTCCCCCAGTACCACAGGTATCGATTACCGGTGTCTTGTGAGCGATTGCTTGTTGCTGTAAAGATTGAGATTGCAATACCTGAGCCATCCCCGCTAATTCTGTTGCGGAGACACCTTTAGCCTGGATAGCAGCCAGAATTGCCCCAGATAAAGCGGGCGGAATTGACTCATCAAGCCATCCCTGCATCAACTCTGATGCTTGATTGCTGGATAAGGATTGTCCATCAAGTAGTTGTTGTAATAGGTTTGTCATTTGTTGTTTGTTGTTTGTTGTTTGTTGTTTGTTGTTTGTCGTTTGTTGTTGATTGTTTGGGAATGGGGAATTGGGAATGGGGAATTGGGAATATCTCCCTCATTTCCCTTGTCTCCCTTGTCTCCCTTGTCTCCCTTGTCTCCCTTGTCTCCCCACACTCCCTCAGCTCCCTCAGCTCCCTCAGCTCCCTCAGCTCCCTCAGCTCCCTCAGCTCCCTCAG
>JAAHHL010001537.1 GCA_010672185.1 Caldora sp. SIO3E6
TGAGTTGATTTCCTATACAGGTAAAGGTCCAATTTGGGTAACTGGTTTAGCTGGTAATCCTTTAGCAGGAATTGCTGGTGTAATTTGTTTATTACTAACTGGTCTGTTAATATTACCACTTACATTTTAACATAGGTCTTAGGAAGAGAAAATATCTAAAATCTAAAATATTAGACCTTCGATACATATGATGGTGAAAAATTTTGCTCTTCAATTAGCCCAAAGAGGTTGACGTCTTTTTCCAACAGACAAGCGTGGCCAGACTGGGGCAAGACTAACATCTTGGCATTCGGTATACATTTTACTAGGCGTTTTGCTTCCTTGACTGAGGGTAACAACTGATCAGCGCCACTGGCAATAATCAATACTGATTGGGTAATGCGTCCCAATTGAGTTTCATCAATATTAAAATTGCTCACCAGAGAAATTCGCCAATTAGTAGTTGTTGCAGGTATAGACCGCATAGCATTTAGAAGGTCAATGCGTTCTCTATGAGTCATCCTCCCTAAGGAAGATAAAAATGGCAATAGAACCAATGCAGATGCCTCGTAAACACTTTCTGGCAACCAACAGCTCAATTGTCCTCCCCATTGGAGCCAAGGTCGCTGATTAAAGGAAGTCGCTGGATTACTTAAAATAATTCTATCAATCAAATGAGGAGCACTCTGTGCCACCTTCACTGCCAAACAGCCCCCGAATGACTCACCACACAGATAAACTAAACGGGACGGTTGATCTTTGATAATTCCTTCAATTAAGTTAACCACCACGCTCGATAGTTCTTCCCAATTGCTTAAGTCATCTGGAGGAATAGCAAGGGCGCGAATCTCAAAAGCAGTTCCCAAATCTTTGGTTTGCGATCGCAACAGTTGGCCAGTTCCATCCATTCCTGGTAAATAAACAAATAGCGGTAAATTTGGATTGACGTCTCCTAGTGTAAGAAAACAAGGACGACTCTTAGCTCCTGGCATTAGGTAAATTCTGATACTTTTTTACTTCGAGCAATGGTGATCCCATGTTCTTTCGTTTGACCATAACACAGGATGTTTTCTCTGGGGGCATCACAGTAAAAATTGGGTTGAATAAATTTCTTAACTTTCCTATCCTGACAACTTCGCAAAAAGATGAATAGTGGATATATTCTATGAGCTTTGTACAGTCATGTCTAATTTGCCACCGCCTCAAGAACCAGGTGATGTGCCCCCACTTTGGTTGTCGATTACTGTGGTTATATCTTTGTTTGTCCTTACCCTTGTATTTGCTATCGGATTTTCCTTGAGCAACAGCAAGAGCGATGAATTTTGGTTCGCTCAGGGCATTTGTAGCAAAACTTTACCTAAAGCCTGAAGTTGACTGGGAGGATCCTGGCTCCGGGTGAGCTGTCAAAAGGTGTGGGGAGTGTGGAAGGTGTCGGAGGTGTGGGGAGAAAGAGATAAAGGGGAGAACTGAGAACTTATAATTTGAACAACGGGCTATAAATCCCACTCAAAATTTCGCTCACCCGGTTGTTATCACGTCTGTTACAATCTGGACAGAATAAGAAGTCAGGCAGCCCTACCGTGAAGAAAAATCAATTACCTCTACTGTTGGCTTCCGGGGTCGCTATCTTATTAATTGGTGGTGGAGTAGCTGCTTACTTGATGGTACAGCGACATCTGTTACGGGGAAGAGCTGTGATCAGTGCCCAGTTAGTCCCAGAAGATGCTCTCCTAACGGCATCCATCTCTACAGATACAGATCACGCTGCGCTCCGGCTGCAA
>JAAHHL010001538.1 GCA_010672185.1 Caldora sp. SIO3E6
GGCAGAAGGCAGAAGGGAATAAAGGTTGTATAGTAAGCTTTTTTCACTAATGATTTATTGTCTCCGTGCTGCACTAGTACTGCTTATGTTAATAGATAATCAAGTAAGAGAAAATTCACCTACCACCTACCACCTACCACCTACCACCTACCATCTACCACCTACCACCTACCACCTAACACCTAACACCTACCACCTACCACCTAACACCTAACACCTAACATATGTCTTTGCTATCAAACTTACAACCTGACTTAGTTTTAGGGGGGTCAATCCTGAGCCTAACCCCTGATATCATCAAGGACCAGCAGCTCAAGGGTTTAGTATTGGATGTCGATCAAACCTTAGTACCAATGACCACTAAAGCTGTATCTAAGGAACTAAAACAATGGGTAGAGGAAATCAGACTAGTTGCAGCGCTATGGTTGGTAAGTAACAATCTTAGTCAAAGTCGGATTGGTAATATTGCCGACTCGCTTAATTTACCCTATATCCTGGGAGCCCGTAAACCTTCAAGACGCAAGTTAAAAAGAGCAGTTGAGGCAATGAATTTACCAGTAGAGCAAGTTGCAATGGTAGGCGATCGCTTATTTACCGATGTTCTAGCAGGCAACCGGCTGGGAATGTTCACCATTCTCGTAGAACCAATCCGCGATCCAACTGTGTCTGTGGCTTCCCATCCAACCCGTAACCTTGAAGTTTGGCTTTCTCAAGCTTTGGGAGTTTCTCTCTCAGATAAGCAACAAAACTTCATAAAACCTGACAAAACACAAAAAAATGAAATATAAAGAAAATATTATGAAAAGCTGTAAATTCAAGAATCTCTGACAAACTAAGAATTGTTTCAAATGGGGTCAGCTCATATAAAGACCCTAAACATACAAAACCTAAATACTTAATAAGTAAGTAGAGTGTCCAGAGCCGTCTATCGAGAGGCTCTACACTCTACTATCTTGTTGTTGGTTGTATCTTTTTTGTACTGACAAACAACAAACAACAAACGACAAACAACAAACGACAAACAACCAATGACCACAATTGTTGTTAAAGTTGGTACATCTAGCTTGACTCAATCAACAACGGGTCAGCTAGCCCTCTCTACAATTGCTAAACTAGTAGAAACCCTCACCCACTTACGCTCCTGTGGTCATCGTGTAGTGCTAGTTAGTTCTGGTGCTGTTGGCATTGGTTGTGGACGCTTGGGATTAAAGTCCCGCCCTCAGAGAATAGCTCTTAAACAAGCAATAGCCGCTGTTGGTCAAGGACGCCTGATACGGGTGTATGATGATTTTTTTACTAGTTTGCAACAACCGATTGCTCAAGTTCTCCTCAGCCGCCGCGATTTTATACAGCGCAGCTGCTATGTCAATGCTTCTGCTACATTTGGGGAACTACTGGAATTAGGGGTTATCCCAGTGGTAAATGAAAATGACACCGTAGCAGTAGAGGAACTGAAGTTTGGAGATAATGATACCCTCTCGGCGATGGTAGCAAGTTTAATTGCCGCAGACTGGTTATTTTTATTGACAGATGTAGACAGACTGTACTCAGCAGATCCCCGTGAAGTACCCAATGCCCAGCCAATTGAGCTAGTTAGTAATATGGCGCAGTTAGCAGAACTACAGGTAAAAACAGGTTCAGCTGGTTCCCAATGGGGTACTGGGGGTATGGTAACTAAAATTGAAGCTGCCCGAATTGCCACCAGTGCTGGTGTTAGGACTGTAATTACAGAAGGACGATACCCGGAAACAATCGAAAA
>JAAHHL010001539.1 GCA_010672185.1 Caldora sp. SIO3E6
TGGATGAGTTAAATTACACTCCTGCTTCTCCTACCCAACTATCAAACAACTGCTGATGGTGGTTAACCCAATCTTGAGCATGGCGACGGATATCTGCTGGCTTATTTTCTCCCTGTTTAACAAGTATTTGCTGAGCGCGAACCTCTTCAATGGGAATTTGCACTAACTCAAACCAACGTTTAGCAGCAGGGTTGGCTTGCAAAAATTTCTTGTTCGCCAAAACACGAACTTGATCAATAGCAAAGCCGAGATTTTTCCCTTCTACCGAGGTGTCTTGCTCACTCAACTTTCCCTGCTCTTGGGGTAAACTCGTAAAAGGAACCTCTAACCACACCGCATCTTTACCCGGTTCCAACACAGAAGCTAACCAATGAGGTGTCCAAGTGTAGTAGAGAACCGGTTTGCCTTGCTGATAACGGGTGAGGATATCTCCGATGAGAACAGAGTAATCCCCTTGAATGTGTTCTACGGTATCCTCTAGTCCATAAGCTTGCAGGTGATGATCGATAACTGTTTCACAACTCCAACCGGGAATGCAACCGATTAAATTAGCCTTCCCATTACCATCTGAGTCAAAAAGTTTAGCAATTTTGGGGTCTTTAAGTTGTTCGAGGTTAGTAATGTTGTATTCCTCAGCAGTTTTTTGATCAATCTGATACCCTTGCAAGGTATTGGAGAGAATAGTTCCCACTCGTGCTAATTTCTCTTCTCCACCATTTTTTTGAAAGAATGGTTCGTGCATGGTCTCCCAGTGACTACCATAGAAGTCTAAGTCCCCTTGAACTACACCAATATGCATCGCAGGGACACTGCTGAGTTGTTGTTCTTTGATGCGATAACCGAGGTTGGACAATCCTAGGTTAAGAACTTCTGTCAGAAACCTGGAACTTGTCGTCGTACCAATACCAGAACTTACTATGACTCCTTTTCCTGGCATGACGGTTTTTGGTGTGGTTGATTCTGTAGTAGCTTGAGTAGTTGGTTGCCAAGTGAACAAACCAACAGACAAGGAGAGGAAACAGGCCAGAGTAACGCTAACTACAGTTAACTTCTGAGAACCCCATTGGGAAAGAACCAAACCAATAGGACCTCGCTGTCGCCAAGGGAGCTGACTGTTGCTTTGACCCACAGCTTGGGCAACTCTATCTAGCATAACAGCAATCAGAACAATACCCAATCCCCCGACCGCCGCTAGACCCACATCCAAGCGACCAACTCCTTGCAGTACAATTAGTCCTAGTCCCGGCACGGCAATCATTGAGGTAACCACTGACATAGCTAATGCCAACAAGACCGTTTGGTTCAAGCCAGCGAGAATAGTGGGTAGAGCTAGGGGAATTTGCACTTCCCACAGTAGTTGGTAAGGAGTGGAACCAAAAGATTTGGCCGCTTCTACTACTTCGAGGGATACTTGCCGAATACCCAAGTTAGTTAAGCGAATTAAGGGCGGTACGGCAACAATAAAGGTAGCCATTACCCCAGGAATTTTACCAATACCAAACAGCATCACCACTGGGACAAGATAAACAAAGGAGGGGATGGTTTGCATCACATCTAGCAGAGGTTTAACCAATCCATCCACGCGATCGCTCTTAGCGGAGGCAATACCGACGGGAATGCCAACCACGGTGCAAAAAACTACCGCTGTCATTACCAGCGCCAGGGATACCATCGCTTCCTCCCAAATCCCCAGGAAGCCAATCAAGGTTAGGGCAATGACACTATAAATTGCGATCGCTCTACCCGCTAGTTGCCAGAC
>JAAHHL010000154.1 GCA_010672185.1 Caldora sp. SIO3E6
TGAGGGAGCTGAGGAAGCTGAGGGAGCTGAGGAAGCTGAGGGAGCTGAGGAAGCTGAGGGAGAGGGATTCGAGCTTAACCGAGCAGTATTGAACCCTACACCCGGGTGAACGAAATTTTGGGTGGGATTTCTTGAGCGTTGTATCCAAAAATTATCAGTTCTCTCTTCTTCCCCAGCTCCCTAGCTCCTCCGCTCCTCCGCTCCTCCGCTCCTCCGCTCCTCCGCTCCTCCGCTCCCCACCCTTTTTTTCGCTCACCCCCTACACCCTACCTCTTTAGCCCTTCGATGGCTTACGGCGCGATCAAGATAGTTGCCATCTTTCTATAGACGGAGATACCTTAGTGTCTAATGGCATAGAAAATTGAGCAAGGTTGGTAATCCTTGGGTTGTTTTACAACCTCAAGGTCTGAAGTGTTCCAGCATATTTTCTCTGGATGAGAGATTATACCGACCCTGACAGCCTTGCTACTCACTTTTTTTTATGCCAGCAATTTTTGCCTTGGCATGTAAATTGTCTTGATTATATTCTACCAAGGCAGAAAAATTAATTAAAGCTGGTTGAAACTTTTAAGGAAGTCGTAATGATGAAAAATGGTCAATGTCCTAAATGCGGTGAGCGTAATATTAGAAGCAATACTAATCGCCAATTTCCAGCTCTTAATACGATAACCTTAGGCTCCGGTAGTTGTGATAAGCGTTACGCTCCCTTGGATACCTATATTTGTGGTAGCTGTGGCTACGTGGAAAGCTATGTGTCTAAGTCAGAAGATTTAAAATACATCCAAGAGAAATGGGCATTAGTGCCAGTAAGCAGTCAGCCACCAATCGTCTTGAATATTAAGCAAGCTGCTACCAATGGGGAAATTTACCACTAAGCTTTGAAGGCAGGAGGCAGGAGGCAGGAGGCAGGAGGCAGGAGGCAGGAGGCAGGAGGGAAAAAGCTAGGGTGTGTCTTCAAAGTCAATATTCGATGTAGGGGCGATAGCATTTGGGCGACAATTTATCGATTAAACCCAAGTTGTACAATCCAAATGCTTCGCCCTCCGAAAGCTTGAAAACACGCCCTAGTGGAGTGACACAGCTAAAATTGTAGTTTGGGTGGAACCGAAGTGAAACCCAACACAATGTGCTCCGGCGTTGGGTTACGAAGAAAGCTACACCCAACCTACTCATTCCATCATTTTAGCTGAAATGATGTAGTAAATTTCTCCCCCATCTCCCCATCTCCCCATCTCCCCATCTCCCCATCTCCCCATCTCCCCACACTCCCTTCCCCCCTGCTCCCTGATAAAATAGCTTGGAGAACAAGCAGCAACAAGCGAGGAACATGACTCAGGCAAAAATTGGGATTATTGGTGGTAGCGGGCTTTACAAAATGGACGCTCTCCAGGATGTCACAGAGGTGCAGCTTGATACCCCTTTTGGTGCTCCTTCTGATGCCTTAATTGTGGGCAATTTAGCAGGAACTCCTGTAGCTTTCCTCGCTCGTCATGGGCGCAATCATCATCTGATGCCTTCTGAGCTACCCTTCCGCGCCAATATCCATGCGATGAAGCAGTTAGGTGTGGAGTATCTCATCTCCGCCTCAGCTGTTGGCTCTCTCAAGCAAGAGGCAAAACCTTTGGATATGGTAGTACCGGAGCAGTTTATTGATAGGACAAAGAATCGGGTTTCTACTTTTTTTGGGGAAGGAATTATTGCTCACATTGCCTTCGCGGATCCGGTGTGCAATCAACTGGCTGGGGTTGTGGCAGATGCTGTAGCTAGTTTAGAGTTAACAGATGTTAATCTCCATCGGGGTGGCACCTACGTTTGTATGGAAGGTCCTGCTTTCTCCACAAAAGCAGAGTCTGAACTTTACCGCAGTTGGGGAGCAACGGTAATTGGTATGACGAATTTGCCGGAGGCAAAGTTGGCACGGGAAGCAGAAATCGCCTACGCTACTTTAGCTCTAGTAACGGATTACGACTGCTGGCATCCTGAACATGATAGTGTGACGGTGGAGATGATCATTGATAATTTGCATCGCAATGCTACCAATGCTCAGAAGGTAATTCAAGAAACAGTCAAGCGTTTAGCCGAAAATCCACTGCAATCAGAGGCACACTCAGCCTTAAAATATGCGATTTTGACACCTTTGGATAAGGCTCCGGCAGCAACTAAGGAGAAGTTAGAGTTGTTATTGCAAAAATATTTGTAGTGGCGCAACACAGCTAAAATGGTAGTTTAGATTTTCGTAGTGCGTTCGCGTAGCGTGTGCATAGCACAAACATCTTGCTCGCTTTTTACCTCTAGCGAGCGAGACGCTCGCACTACATCTATTCCCTCATTTAAGCTGTGTCACGCTAGTAGTACCGTGACACGATTAAAAATGTAGGTTGGGTGGAACGGAGTGAAACCCAACGCAGCACACTCCGATGTTGGGTTGCGCTATCGCTACACCCAACCTACTTATTCGACCATTTTAGCTGTGTCGGTCCAGTAGATTGGAATTGGAAGTTGTTAATCTCCCAAGTAGGTAAGTTCTTTGATAATCAATCTAAAATCATCAACAACACCAGAAAAATTGTCTCCTGTCAACGGCGGAACATGGACAAAAATGCAATTCATGTTAAAGTTCCGCCCTTGCAGATACTTTAAAATCTGATAATAAAGTCCTTCACAGACAAATTTACCTGCTTCATCACTAATCTCTGTTACTGCCAAACCCGCTACTAATTTCTTTAAATCCACCCTAGTTCTGAGCTGGGTATCTCCACAAGTAGCACAAGACTCTACCGTTAATTGAGTCCGCTTCTCTGCCATGCCACATAATAGAATGCTATCAGGTCGTAAATGCTCAATTTTGGCAATCACACGACTGCTAGCTTGGAGAATATCAACCGGCAACTGTCTCAAGTAGGTTAAAGAGTGAGGAAAACTCTCCTGTTGGGCGATTTTCTCTAGTAAATCATCCGACGAATTAGATGTTTGATGAGATAGCCAGGTTTGAAAAGAGGTTAGGAGAAGTTTTCTGGACATACAATAAACTTGAAGAATCAAGGTAGGGGAGAATTAATTTATGGCAGTGATTGCAGTTGTAGACTACGATATGGGAAATTTGCACTCTGCTTGTAAAGGCTTAGAGAAGGCTGGGGCAATAACTAAAGTTACTGATTCTCCAGCAGATATTGAGGCAGCTGATGCAGTCATCTTACCGGGAGTGGGAGCCTTTGATCCAGCAGTGCAACATTTGCGATCGCGCAATTTAGTCGAACCAATTAAAAATGCGATCGCCAGCGGCAAACCTTTTTTAGGGATCTGCCTAGGATTACAAATTCTATTTGATGGTTCTGAAGAAGGCAAGGAACCGGGACTAGGAATTATTGCTGGTACAGTGCGCCGCTTTCATCCAGAACCCAGAATCACCATTCCCCACATGGGTTGGAATCAATTGGAGTTTAGTCAACCAGATTGTCCTTTGTGGCAGCAGTTACCACACAACCCCCATGTCTATTTTGTTCACTCCTACTATGTTGACCCAGTTGATCCTCATATTAGTTCAGCCACTGTCACTCACGGTAGTCAGAGGGTAACTGCTGCAATCGCGAAGAACAACTTAATGGCAGTACAATTCCACCCAGAAAAATCTTCTGTTGCAGGGTTGCAGATACTATCTAACTTTGTTGCACAGGTCAAGACAACGGTGCTCGTCTGATGAAGATTTTTGACAAGGAGGAGTCATCTTTACAGTTACTTTACAGTCATTGGCTAAAGTAATTATATATATTGGGCATTGGTAAGGTCATACCAAAATCTACCAGGGGCAAGAGAGATTGACGATGAAAACATTATCTATGGTTACTGCCAGTGCAGTATTTCTGGCGGTAGGAGCAGTTGGCATATCTCCAGCAACAGCAGATACCATAACTTTCGACTACAGTGGTAATGTTTCTGGGAATGTTACTGCGAGCCCAGCAGCAGAGACATTTATTATTCCTGAAATTGAAAGTTTACTGGGGTTAGCTCCTGGTAGTATACCGACGGAGTATAACTTTTCCGAGTCTTTCAGTAGCAGTTTCACTGTTTTAGACGACCCAGCGCAATTTGAAGATGGAGATATTACCATAGATGCCTCCCTCTTTGGTGGTCTTTTTGAACCGATTCCCTCAGAATATTTTGATTTACTTCCTCCTGAATTAAGCGGACTTTCTGCTTTGATTACTACCCCCAATGATGGGATTGACTTATTGGATAGTTTATTCAACGCTAATTTGACGGGCACTGGTAACCTAGTTGTTGATGGCACGACCCAGACAACTAACTTTGCAATTAATTACTTTAGTGATAGCAATGCCATTATTATTGATGGATACGACCCTAATATTGTCTCCGGATGCCTAACAGGAACTTGTAGCATTACTGCTGATGCGACTTTTAGTGTAGATGTTGTCTTAGGCGAATTGGTTGATTTAAGTGATTCACTAGGATTGGAGATTTCTTCTGATATTTCTGCATACATTTCCTTGCTCCAGTTGTTGGGTTTAGATGAGCTACCCCTAGCATCTGGAACTTTCGACTTAGGATTAGACACAAGTCCAGCTTCCAATACGACTGCTTCTTCCACTAATAGTTTGTTTACCCCATCCACTACTACTTCCAATAATTTGATTGCATCCTCAGTTCCTACAGCAAGCAGTACCAATAGTACATCAGTTCCAGAGCCAGGGGTGGTGTTAGGGTTGCTGGGGGTGAGTACTTGGATACTGAAGAAATCTGTTCGCAAGCACCAGTTGGTTAATGAAAAAGAAGTTGCCTAACGCGGAGATGCGGAAATGACATCCCTTAAGGCATGGGCTTCTCGCCGCTTTCAGTGAAAAAAGGTTAAAAAGCTTACTTACTGTACAAGCTTTCTTTCCTTTTACCAGGTGAACAAAATTTTGGTTGGGATTTCTTTTCTCCGCGTCCCCGCGTCCGGTGCGTCTGCTTATTGATTGTTCCCCCAACCCTTTTTTCGCTCACCTCCTGCCTTCTGCCTCCTGCCTTCTGCCTCCTGCCTTCTGCCTCCTGCCTTCTGCCTCCTGCCTTCTGCCTTCAGAAGAAACCTTCTAGCTCCTTCAACCGTCAATTCAACCATAGTGGTGGAGTGAATCTAGAAGCCATTAGGCAAAGGAAGGAGCAAGATGCTCCCCAATTTTATATTATTGGGAACAGGTAAGGAAAACTAACTAAATGAAAAACAAATTTTTCCAAAAACTCACGGTTGGCACTGCTAGCTTCGCCTTGTTGAATATAGCGATACTGGTTAGTCCTGGATACGGACAGACGGAAACTATAACTGAAGAAGATCAATCTGTCGAGTCAATCGAGTCAACCGAGGAGTTGAGCGAAAGTATGATTGATCGCGATACCCTATGCAGTCCTTTCAAAACTGTAGGGAAAGATCAATTGCTGAATACAATTGGAGATTTGGAGGCTAGGGGAGGAGATCTAGAAGAAGCTCTCCAGAAAATTAGGGCTGTGTTAGATGTACCTGAGCCAGAAGAAGAAGAAATTAATTTAGTGGATAGTACAGCCTGGGATTTGATGAGAGCTGTGGCAATAGGAATAGGAGGGGTGTGTACTCCTTCCTCTTAGTAAAGAGAGTGCTCATCCCAATGAGAAGCGCTATAATTATTTTTGTAGCCTACTTAACAAAAATAATTTGATTATTTTGTTAAATCTTCCGGCAAAGGGTTGATTGGCTTTGAAGTCTACTTATAGGACTGATGATATAGAGGCAGTTTTTTGCCTAGGCATCAGAGTAAACAACTGTAAGACTTTGATAAAGACAAAAAGCTTATGAAATTCACTTATCGTGGTGTCAGCTATGAACATCAACCCGCTACTTTAGACACTACTGAAACTGGGATTACCGGCAAATATAGAGGAGTAAAATCTCAATTTCGGTGTCGCAAATCAATTCTTGTACCCAACTCCAGCTTTCGACTCAAGTATCGTGGCTTGATGCATCTGGTTTTTGGACTTTCCTGGTACGAACTAAAACCAAAAGACACTTCTCCTTCAGAACAATCTACTCTCAAACAGAAGGATGAAGAATGAATAAAGAGCAATAAGAGCTTAACTGAGTAGTTTGGGATTGCTGTTTCATACTCAGGTAATAGTAAATTTTATATCTCAAGTTGTATATCTACCACTGTGGAGACGTCTAATATAATAGTTTCTACTTGTCAATATCATGTCCTCCTTTAGTGGTGCATCTTCTGGAGCAAGCGACGTAAGCATAGATTAACCCTTTCTATGTGCTACGTCGCTCATTATTATCAAACTGAAGTATATAGTTCCACAGACCCTACAAGCGCACACTTATTCCATTAGGTAAAAGCATACAATAAATTCCCAATCTAAAATCTAGGGAAAAATTTAACCAAAATTGTCAATCACATAGACAAGGGGCTTAAGCCCCTTGTTTCAGCTTAGATGCAAAAAGCGAATAAAGTAACAAAACTTAAAGATTTGATTTAAATATATAAAGCAAAATAAACATCTACCAAAAGTTAGAGCTATCATTCTATTTGGTGTACAATTCAGATTATTGTAAAAGTTAAGTACCATCGGTTAGGTTGTATAGGTGAGACAAATCCGCCTTTTAAATCCCCCTTATTACTTGGTTTTTTTTCTCCCCTAGTTCCCTAACTGGGCTATAGCCCGCTGTGGTGCGATCGCAGCCAAGCACTCCTATTGGGTGGGTGTGGGTTTTGCTACGCTAACAATTTCCCCAGATTTGGTATCCGCAAAGTAGTCCCAGATGCTTTTAGCAACGGGATAGAGGTTGTAGTAGTTCACAAGTGCCAAGATTACTCTGGCAAACTAATTTCAGCGTTTTTCCGCAAAATTAGGAACTATGAAGGGTAAAAATTCTGGTAGTAGTGATTGATCAAGTTATGGCAAGCATATTACCAAAAGGGAAAAGGCAATCTACCGCCAAAAGAACTAGCAAAGGCAAAAGAAACTTATTACTTTTGCCCGGTTTGTTTGTCTTGAGTCTACTGTTAGTAACCACCGTGGTTCCAGCAGTTGCCCAATCCCCAATTAGTATAGTCTCTGGAGAAGTAAGGCAGGAGGCAAAACCCACCCCTAACCCCTCCCAGGAGGGGAACCGGAGGCAGGAGATAAGAGGATTTGAAGGTAGCAGGGAAGAAGTAACCCAGCAGCCGCTAACCCCAGGACAAATTCTGCAACAAGGAAGAGAATTCTATGAGGCGGGACAGTTTTTTGAAGCAGCAAATCTCTGGCAACAAGCAGTTCAAGCTTATAAAAATCAGGGAACTATTCTTAACCAAGCCCAAGCTCTCAATTATCTCTCCTTAGCCTATCAGGATTTGGGACAAGGGGAGCAAGCTCAGCAGGCGATCGCAACAAGCTTGAAGTTGCTACAAAGTAGAGAAAAACTTGAACCAAGGGGCGTAGCTATCTTAGCCCAAGCCTTGAATACCCAGGGAAGTCTCCAACTAACCCAGGGAAAAACGGAAACCGCCCTAGCAACTTGGAAGCAAGCAGAAGCTACTTATGAGCTTGCTGGCAATGAAACAGGGAAGCTGGGAAGCCGCATTAACCAGGCTCAAGCTTTGCAAACCTTAGGGCAGTATCGACGAGCCAATGAACTCTTAAACAAACTGGTAGAGGAATTGCAAACTCAGCCAGACTCTGTGCTGAAAGCCGATGGACTGCGAAGTTTAGGTATTGCCCTGCAAACCGTTGGCGACTTAGTGAAGTCCAAGGCAATTTTAGAGCAAAGTTTGGCTATTAGTCAGCAACTCAATGCCAGTGCTGATACTAGTGCCACCCTCTTGGGTATCGGTAACATTGCCAGAGACATACAACGATATGACGTAGCTTGGAGATTCTACCAAGAAGCGGCCAATCTGGCACAAACCCCAATTACGACTTTACAAGCCCAACTCAACCAACTGAGTTTATTAGCACAAACTCAACAGTGGCAAACGGCAAACTCCCTAATGCCACAAATCGAATCCAACCTCTCTCAACTCTCCCCCAGTAGAGCCTCTATCTACGCCAGAGTTAACCTAGCAGAGAGTTTGATGCAGCAGAAGAACGGAGACGCGGAGATTGGGAGGACAAGGGGGACAAGGGAGACAAGGGGGACAAGGGAGACAAGGAGACAAGGAGGCACAGTAGATATTCCTAATTATCCATTATCCATTATCCATTATCCATTATCCATTATCCATTCCCAATTCCCAATTCCCAATTCTCAAAAAATTGCTCAATCCCTAGCAACCGCAGTCCAACAAGCTAGACAAATAAAAGACCCCCGTGCCGAAGCCTACGCCTTAACTCAGCTAGGAAAACTTTATGAACAAACTCAGCAGTGGCAAGATGCCCAAAGTCTGACGGAGCAAGCTCTACAGATTTCTCAAAGCATTGAGGCTGCTGATATTACGGCTCGTGCAGCTTGGCAGTTAGGTCGTATCCTCGAACAACGAGGAGATCTTACTGGAGCCATTGCGGCTTTTCAGGGAGCCTTCGCTCATCTGCAATCTTTGCGGAGTGATTTAGTCGCGGTTAGTCCTGATGTGCAATTTAACTTTAAGGAAAGTGTAGAACCTGTTTATCGGGAATTGGTCAATCTTCTCTTACAACCCCCTCTTACTAAAGGACAAATGGAAGATACCAGTCAAGCTAACATCAAACAAGCTCGTGAAGTGATTGAAGCGCTGCAATTAGCTGAACTAGACAATTTTTTTAGAGACGCTTGCTTAGACACTCAGCCAGTAGTTCTTGATGAAATTGATACCCAAGCAGCAGTAATCTATCCGATTATTTTGCACGACTCCTTTCGGGGTAACTCTGCTTCACGCTTAGAAGTGGTTCTCTCCCTACCCAATCAACCTCTACGCCATTACGCCACCCAACTACCAGAAGAGGAAATTGAAGATATTCTCCAACAATTTTACTCTTCTCTTTACCCAGGTTATTCCCGTGACCAACGTTTGCGCCTGGCTGAAGAAATTTATGACTGGTTGATCCGACCCGCTGAAGCTGATTTAGCCAACAGTGGTATCCAAACTCTCGTCTTTGTACCAGATGGCTTCCTGCGCAATCTACCCATTGCTGCTCTCTACGACGGTGAGCAATATATTGTTGAAAAGTACAGTGTTGCCTTGAGTCCAGGATTACAGCTATTTCCCCAAGGATTGGAACGGGAGGAGCTCCAAGCCTTAACAGCTGGTTTAACGGAGGCTCGTCAAGGCTTTGCTGAACTACCTGCTGTCGAAGATGAAGTCAAAGAAATTGCCTCTGAGGTGGATGCTCAAGTACTGCTCAATCAGGAATTTACCCGTACTGCCTTCCAAAAGGAGATTAATGGCAAACCCTTCCCTGTAGTTCATCTAGCTACTCATGGTCAATTCAGTTCTAATCCCCAAGAAACTTTTTTACTAACTTGGGATGAGCGAATCAGCGTTAAAGACTTCGATCTTTTATTTGAGAAGAGGAGACTAGGAATTCTCAAACCAATTGACTTACTAGTGCTCAGTGCCTGCCAAACAGCAGCGGGAGATAAGAGGGCGACTTTGGGGCTAGCAGGATTTGCACTGCGCTCAGGCGCTCGCAGTACTATGGCAAGCCTTTGGTCAGTCCATGACGAATCTACCGCTGCTTTAATGAGTGAGTTTTACCGCCAGCTGACCCAAACCAATCGCGCAATTACCAAAGCAGAAGCCTTGAGACAAGCTCAACTAACTCTTTTGAGCGATTCCCGATACGACCATCCTTACTTTTGGGCATCTTTTGTACTAGTGGGAAATTGGCTCTAATATGTTGGTAAAGTATCAAGAGGAAATTGAAATTTGGTGTAACTACTTAAACAATATCTACAGATTTTACCAGGATGGAGCTCTCAATCATGAATAAATTTAACCATGACCTTTTCCCAGCTCTCCTATCAGCTACCCTAACCAGTGCTCTTGTACTCACAAGTGGCTTCTACCATTCGGTACAGGCAAGCCCTCAACCAAAGGGAGAAAGGGAAACTTTACCAAGTAATTCTCTCATCAGCATCAGCTTTGAAGCACCAGGAGACACTGTTCCAGAAACTAGCGTCGGCGGAGGTGTCCGAGGCACGGTGAAATTCTCAGCACCAGGAGAGGCTGCACCAGAAACCAGCGTCGGCGGAGGTGTTAGAGGCTCAGTGCAATTCTCAGCACCAGGAGAAGCTGCACCAGAAACCAGCGTCGGCGGAGGTGTTAGAGGTGAAGTATCATTTGATCCCCCAGGAGATGACTCACCAGTTAATACTATATCCGGAGGAACCCGTACCGATGAACTACTAGCTATGACGGCTTTGCTGCCCACCAACCTGCAA
>JAAHHL010001540.1 GCA_010672185.1 Caldora sp. SIO3E6
CTCAAATCACTACTAATATCTTGTCGCCCTCTCCCTCTATTTCCTGTCTCCGCGTCTCGGCGTCCCCGCGTCACCGCGTCCCCGCGTCTCTCCATCTCCCATAGACTTCGCCAACTTACCCACCATAAAGGCAATCCCATCGTAGGAAACAGGTAACCGATTCCAGCTAGAAAAGTAACTGCTAGCCCTAGTAAATTATAACTACTTTTTGTCTCTTCCGATCCTGGTTGAAAACGCGAAGATAATTGAAAACGAAAGGACACCCAATCATGTTGCATATTCCAATACCAAAGAGGAAAGAGGGTGAGGAGAAATAAGCCAAACCCTAACCACGTCCAAGGGGATCTTAATACACAACGATGGGGAGGACTGGTTAAACAAAAACCCACTAGTCCCAAACCTAAAATAAAACCATGATATTTACCCAAACAAGCCAAGCCAACTAAGACACTCAAGATGGCTAAGCGATAGCTGGGACGGTAATTCATAGTACTGAAATAAGTGCTATTATTTTTGTCTATTCTTTGTGTCTCCGCATCTCCGTGTCTCCGCGTCTCCGCGTCTCCCCAATTCCCCAGTTCCTTTCTAGATTGTCCAAAAAACTCATAAGCTGCCAAATATAAACTAGCCGACCAGAAAAAAATCAGAGGAGAGTCTGGTAAACTTAGAACACCAAAACCTACCTGAAAAATGGGAATAATGGTTGCGATCGCTAAAGTTAGTCTGGCAGCTTGAGCACCAAATAGTTGTGTGCCAGTTAGATAAAGCAAGAACAAACTACCGGTATACAAAACCAAGCTTGCCAGACGGATCGTGAATTGAGAGACAACTCCTGTTATCCAAGGACCAAAACCAGTAGTGAGTGCCACTAATACCGGATGATCAAAATAGCTCCAATCCAAATGTACGCTGTAGAGATAATAGTAAGTTTCATCAATGCCTGGGTAGAGACAAAAAGCAATGATGATCCGAAATAATAGTCCCCCAAGCAGTAACCAAAGCACTGATTGGTTGGATCGATCCACCAACCATTTCTTAACCGTCTGCATTAAATTTCTTTTGCCCTCAATATTAACTCAGATCAGCCGAACTAGCTTCAAGCATCGGAAGTTTTGGTCGTGGGAAGTTCCAATGGTTGAGGTTGAGTTGGTGTCCTAATAGTTTGGATTAACCCAATTACCAAAGGCAAACCAATGAGCATCGCCAGGATAAGTGCCATCCACTTTAACCAAAGTGACTTAGGTCTACCCTTGGCTGGATAACCACAAATTATACAAATTTCTTCTTCGGTGCTGGTTAAAGATCCACAAACTTTGCACGGTTCTAATGCCATTTTTCTTCCGTTATTTATAGTGCTCAAAGACTTTGACGCCAGTATTCCAGTCCGTTGATGATCGCTTCTTCTAACCAATTGCTAAATCGCTCCTCAAGGCTACTGAGTTCATCGGCATAGGAGAAGTTAAAGGGTGATTCAGACAAAGGCTGAATATCGTTAATCATATCGTTGATACTACCTTCACTCTCGCCATTAGTATCTTGGCGATAAGCACAAGCAGAACAAACTAGTAGCCCCAAATACTCTCTTCCTAACCCATGAAATGATAGCAACAGTTCGGTACGTGATTCCATTTTTATCACTAATTGTATCCAACTACTGTAGCTTTGAGTATTAGCCAAGTAGCGCTGTTGTTTGGCTGTTTCGACAATTGGGTAACGATGATAGTAGGAGCGCTCATCTGTTGCTAATGCACTGTTTAA
>JAAHHL010001541.1 GCA_010672185.1 Caldora sp. SIO3E6
TTTGAAAACGACGCTCCAGAGCGGCATCTCGTTCGATATGCTTACGGTACTCATCTAAGGTAGTAGCACCAATACATTGCAGTTCTCCTCTAGCTAAGGCTGGCTTGAGGATATTAGCTGCATCGATCGCCCCTTCTGCTGCACCAGCACCAATTAATGTATGGACTTCGTCAATCACTAGGATCACATTCCCTGCTTGACGAATCTCATCCATAATTTTCTTGAGGCGCTCTTCAAACTCACCCCGGTACTTAGTACCAGCTACTAGTAAACCGATATCCAGGGTAACGACGCGCTTCTCTTCTAAGATGTCGGGGATATCATTATTGGCGATTCGTTGGGCTAAACCTTCTGCGATCGCCGTTTTACCAACACCAGGCTCTCCAATTAATACTGGGTTATTCTTGGTGCGGCGTCCTAAAATCTGAATGACCCGTTCTATTTCCTTAACTCTGCCGACTACTGGATCTAGCTTGCCTTCCCCTGCCATAATAGTCAGGTTTGAGCCAAACTCATCCAAAGTCGGAGTCTTGGTTCGACCCTGAGATGCTCCTGCTGAGACTTCTGCCGTCTCACCGAGCATCCTGATGACTTGTGTCCTGACTTTAGATAGGTCTACTCCTAGGTTTTCCAAAACTCTAGCAGCGACTCCTTCTCCTTCTCGAATTAAACCCAGAAGTAAATGTTCTGTGCCAATATAGTTATGCCCTAGCTGACGTGCCTCTTCTAGGGACAGCTCCAGAACCCGCTTTGCCCTAGGGGTAAAGGGAATTTCTACAGCAACAAACCCTGAGCCCCTGCCAATAATTTTCTCGACTTCAATCCGGGCATCTTTAAGATTGACACCCATTGACTTGAGGACTTTGGCAGCGACGCCAGTTCCCTCTCCAATCAAACCCAGGAGGATCTGCTCGGTGCCAACAAAGTTGTGCCCCAGGCGACGTGCCTCTTCCTGGGCCAGCATAATTACCTTAATGGCCTTTTCTGTAAAGCGTTCAAACATGGCGTATTCCCATCAGCTGTTGCGTGCCCGTGTAAGCTGATTCTAGCACAGGTCACTTTTTCGGTTCGTTATTAGTCATTTGTCCTTTGTCGTTTGTTGTTTGTATAGCAGAAGGCAGAAGGCAGAGGGCAGAAGGCAGAAGGTAAAAGGTTAACAGGTAAAGGTTTCGGAATTTTACTTTGTCCTAACAGCCCTGGCGGTTGCTATACTAACAAATGTACTAATCTTGCCAATTCCTGTAGTTTAAGTGACCGTGGGCAAGGCGAGGCTGTAGTTGTTGGTAGCAATTAGTGAGATTTTGTGTGAATTCGGGAGTTTGCAGACCACCACGCCACAAAATTAGGGCATCTTCCCCTGTATCTTGGTAATAGCAACGGCGTCGTCCAGCTTCAGTGAAGCCAAATTTTTGATACAAAGACAGAGCTGCTTGATTGGATGGCTTCACTTCCAAAGTTGCCCACTCCAACTTAAGCTCTGTAGCCTTCTTGAGTAAGGCATACAGAAGTAATTGACCTAATCCTTGGCGTCTCCAGTCTGGATGTACTGCCAAAATCGTGATGTGAGCTTCCTCCAAAATTGACCAAAAACAACCTAGTCCTAGAAGGGGAGGGTACTTGACTTGTAAGTCGGGAATTGGGAATTGGGAATTGGGAATTGGGAATTGGGAATTGGGAATTGGGAATTGGGAATTGGGAATTGGGAATTGGGAATTGGGAATTGGGAATTGGGAATTGGGAATTGGGAATTGGGAATTG
>JAAHHL010001542.1 GCA_010672185.1 Caldora sp. SIO3E6
TTGCTTTAGAAAGGATTTGGGCAAGCAATCCTTACTGTCAGGTTGAATTAGTTGCTCTGGAATTGAACCCAGCTGTGCCGAGAGCTGCGATCGCCTATGATTTACTTAGGAGTTGGAGCCCGCCAATACCAGAACTCTTAGCAGAATTGGCAACATCTGGAATTGTGGAAACTAAAAATTTCCAAGCTAAACTACTTCTCGGTGATGCCAGAACTACTATTAAGCAAGTACTTATATCAGGTTTTCAGGCAGATGGGATTTTTCTCGACCCTTTTTCCCCACCCCGGTGTCCCCAGTTATGGACGGTGGAATTTATCCAACAATTAGCAAGCTGTTGTGCTGAAATAGGAAGAATTGCTACCTATTCTTGTGCTGCGGCAGTACGCACTGCTATCTTAGCTGCTGGCTGGCAAATTAGTGAGACTTTACAGGTAGGAAATCGGCAACCAGGTACTGTGGCAAGTTTCAGTGCTGCCGATTTAGAACCTCTGTCAGTGCGATCGCAAGAACATTTACAGACTCGTGCTGCAATTCCTTACCGCGATCCTCAATTATCTGACCTAGCTCCAGTTATTCTACACCGCCGTCGCTTGGAGCAAGCAACATCTTCTTTAGAACCAACCTCCCATTGGAAAAAGCGTTGGTTGAAGAATAAGTAAGGAGTATCTGATGTGGAACAGGCTTCTAGCCTGTTGTATTAACCTAAAGACCTTATAGGACTTAGGTCAATATTGAGTTTTTGGAGATGTCTATTCCTCATTACTTGTTACTTGTTACTTGTTACTTATTCAGCAAGTCCTAGTTGCCCGTTGCCTGTTCCTTACCCAATCCCGAAACGTTTGCTCTGCTTCTACTTCGTCTTGTTGGGCTTGTTGGAGAAATTCATAGAGGCGTTCTTTAGGAACAAATGGGAAAGTTGGGCTAGACTCGACTTCCTTGTATTGTCCAGCTTGCAGTTGATAAATCCGCCAGAGTCGCCCATTATAACGCCAAAATTCTGGTATCCCCAGACTGGTGTAGAGTTGCAATTTGTCGATATCGGTATGGGTGATATCAATTTCAACAACTAAATCCGGTGGGGGATCTTGCTGTAGATCTACTTTTTTACCAGCGACAAGGGGTTGATTTTGAATATAGTAAGCATTGTCAGGCTCTGGGCTACGATCGAGATCTTCTCGTTCTAGGGTGGTAGATCCCATTGTTTTGATTTTTAGCCCCATTTCGACCACTAAAATGCGAATGAATAACTCAATAAGTCGAACAGCAGATTCATGGTCTTCTAAGGGCATGGTAATTTCTAGAATACCCAGACTGTAGGTGAGACGAGCAGCGCGATTGTTGCCTAAAGCCTGTAGAACTTGTTGGTAGGTTTGCCAGTTGAGATGGTGAAATGTAACTCGCTTTTCGCCAATAGGTTGGGGAATCGTTGGGAGAGGAATTGAACTGAACATAGTAGTGGCGTGACACACTTAAAAATGTGGTGAGAGAAACGGGTTTTGAAGTAATAAGTAATAAGTAATAAGTAATAAGTAAGATACAAGGAAAACTTATCATATCGGTTATAATGCCTATAAATCTATATCTACTCATTACTCATCACTCATTACTCATCACTCATCACTCATTACTCATTACTCTCGAGAAACTAGGAGGCAGGAGGCAGGAGGCAGGAGGCAGGAGGCGAGGGAGGAGGAAGGAGGTTCCAAGGAGGTAGGAGATTGTTTCTCCCATTCAATTGGGGGCGCGAAGCGCTCCT
>JAAHHL010001543.1 GCA_010672185.1 Caldora sp. SIO3E6
TCCCATCTCCCCAACCGGTGCAGGAACGACGATATAACCAGTACTGGTATCCCCAAGAACCCAGTTGCGATCGCTACCCCAGTACCACCAGTGGGCTGCGACATAGGCACAGATTAGGGCATCTAGTTGATCTTCTACTACTTTGAGAGCAGCACCAGTGGTGGGAATTTCGGGTAAAGAGGAGAGTTTGAGGCTGGGTTCTAGGTTGGGTAGGATGTTGAGAATGTATTGTCGGAGTTTTGAGAGTTCTGAGCGACGTTGGGCTAATTTGCCTTTTTTGTACTTGAGAATTCGATTGAGACGGAAAAGATGAACAATTGCAGGGTGAGGAAATACTTCGATTTGGTAGCGACTTAGTTGTTGAGGAGTAATTGTTGGAGCGTGCTCAAAGCCTCGTGTTTCCAAGCTCAAACCGAATTCTACCGTGCGCTGGGCAAAAGGGCGTTGACGGTTAGCAGGATAGCAACCGGCGTGATAGCTACCGAAATATCGATGAGTAAGGCGATCGGGTAAGCGCATACCGGTAGCATTGGGAATTAAGGTAGGGGCATCTACGGCAATCATTGTTGGTACTAGCTCTGGTGCCCAATTGTCTACCCAATTCAGGATCTCTGCTGTTGGTTGCTTACAGTCTAAATCGAGTAGTTGTAAATGTCCGGCTGACCAATGTAAGCAGCATAAACCACTGGAACCAGAAGTCCAACCTAGATCGATTCCTAAAAATTTCATTGGGGTAGGGCTAAAGTATACAGGGTGAGGGGTTATGGGGTGTAGGGAAAAATTACGTAGCTAATGCCTTGTTGTCATCCCGTCAGCATGGAAAGACAGCCAAAAACAAGGTAAAATTCCCTTCCCTCCTGCCTCCTGCCTCCTGCCTCCTGCCTTCTTTCTTAAAAGCTAAAAACAAGGTAAAATCCCGTTGCCTGTTGCCTCCTGCCCTCTGCCTCCTGCCTTGTTTCTTAACAAACACTTAACCGTTTTGATCAGTTCATGAGGATGGCACAGCTTAGAAAGATAAGCATCGGCACCTTGCTTATTAGCCCAGTAGATGTCGCAATCTTCTATTTTCTTAGCAGAATACATCAGTACGGGTATTGTCTGGGTTTTTTGATTGGCTTTGATGCGGCGACAAACTTCGTAGCCGTTCATCCGAGGCATAATAACGTCCAAGACGACCAAGTCGGGACAATGTATCTTAACTTGCTCTAGTGCTTCAGGCCCATTATCAGCAAAAATTATCTTGAGCCCAAGAGTTTTCAAGATTTTAAAGATGATGAGCTGGTGTTTCAGTTCGTCTTCTACAACCAGAACTTTAGTCATGACCAACTTGTCTCCAGTGCATCCTGGCTACTATATTTAACCTAGGTGAGAATAGATTTTGTTAATCTTTTATCAAAAATTAACAGTTTTTATCAAGGGACAACACTTCGTTACAAATAAATATGGTGCTTCTTCTTGGTATCAGGTACTTTCGTTCGGTTGTTTTTGGGAATGGGGAATGGGGAATGGGGAATTGGGAATTGGGAATGGGGAATTGGGAATTGGGAATTGGGAAGAGTCAAGAAGGCATGATCTCGGCGAAAATCCTAAGGGGGGTGAACGAAATTTTGGGTGGGATTTATTGAGCGTTGTATCCAAAAATTATCAGTTCTCTCTTCTTCCTCCGCTCCTCCGCTCCTCCGCTCCTCCGCTCCTCCGCTCCTCCGCTCCTCCGCTACTCCGCTCCTCCGCTCCCCACCCTTTTTTTCGCTCACCA
>JAAHHL010001544.1 GCA_010672185.1 Caldora sp. SIO3E6
CATTCTCAACAAGCTCCAAAACCACCGTGGAATTAATTCCACGGCTAATAGCGAAAGTCCACTAAAGTGGACTGAAAACCTTGTGCAGTCGTCTTTAGACGAATGCAAGCTATTAGCCTTGGGTTTGGACCCAAGGTGGGTTATCAGAGTTGGTGCAAGATGTGAGTAAAAGGCAAATTCCCTAAAACCTTACCTAACACCTAACACCTATCTCAACCCGAAAGTTACGACTTATTCAGCAAGCCCTAATTATTCGTCTCGACTTTGTTAAAGGGAAAGATTAAAGTATTTTTGTCCTTAGGTTTACTAAAAACATCCTGAGCTTTGAATCCTAGAGTAATATGAAAATCCTTCGGTGTCAGACCAATAATTTTTCTCATATTGGTTGTTTCATGACACTGGCAGACCAGAAAATAAGTTTCGTTCTCATTGTCCTTGACCGTTCCAATGCCGAAAATCTGGATATTCACTGGATAGCCAACAAAAGGTTCTAATGTTTGTGGTTCTATCTTAGGCAGTTCTAGTGGATTAACAACAGTCATGTGATGGGTGGAATGATCTCGCCGCTGTTGATTTAAGGTGTATTCATAAAACTCTATTGGTGTCAATATTCGCTTAAACAACTCTAACCAATAAGAGATTGCACTTTCGTTAATTCTAGCCGCTAAATAGGGGGCACCCGTTTCGTTATCGTAGTCAAAGTCTACAACGCTATTCAAAATATGCATAATTTTACTTATCTATATTTAAGTGTTTCAATTACCCAACATAGCACAATTAGATAAGTTGCTTCTTCTTCCCTGAGGCTGCGGGGGAATTGAACATTAAAATCCTGGTTATAGCCTTCGGAAATGACCCTTACGCGCAATTTGCCTTTTATGTATTGTCCCCCATCTCTTTAATCCCACCAGGCAAATAATTTTTGAGAACTAATTTCCATTTCATCACAACCCCAAACAAATTGCACAAATTTCCCGGCAAAATCTAAGCTTTGGACACCGATAACTGTTATCGTATCAACAACTAAATTAGGAGTTTCTCTGTCAGCAAATGCGATACCATCAAAGGTTGCTGTTACCCCCTTTTCTTGGCAATGCTGACCGAATTCGATAAATGAACTGATGGATGGAGCAGCATTAAAACTTGCTGATGGTGTGGTGTAACCTTCTTCAATAGTCTGTTGTAATCCTTCCAAAGACAAACCCTCAAACTTGATGGCATTGGGGGTATATTCAGTAATTGTCGTACCGAGGATTTCCTCTATCTGTTGAACCATAACGTTATTAATGGTAGGTTTGGTAGAGAGCTAGCGAGACCCAACATCAGCAGTATGTCAACTTTTTGCACGTAGGACTGTTTCGATTTAAATTGTGATAGCAGTAGAAGTGTAGGTTGGGTAGAGCTTTCTTCGTGACCCAACAATAGTAGTTGTAGAATGGGTAGAGCTTGAAGTAAACTCAACTATTAGTATATCAACTGTTGGGTCTCGTACCCTCGACCCAACCTACAGATTACGGATATGTTGTGATAGATTTATTTTGCCATTCGCTATTCTTCCAAAAATAGATACAGTGGAAGAGAGTAGGTTGGGTAGAGCTTTCTTCGTGACCCAACACAATGTACTCCCCGATGTTGGGTCGATGTAACGAGACCCAACCTACAGATTACTAAGTGATTGGTTAAGTGTTGTAAACATCCATGGCCTCCTCAAAGCTTTTATCACACAGGTGTGTGACATCCAGAATACTCCCCAGAG
>JAAHHL010001545.1 GCA_010672185.1 Caldora sp. SIO3E6
ACATCTTCCTATCCGGCCCGAGAACCCACTGAACCTCCTGGAATACTAGGGTAGTTCAAATGTTCTTACAAAAATGACCTGTACTCGTTCTCAATTCTCCATTCCCCATCCCCCCTGTCTGTTAGCTAAATCTGCATGAGCGATTCTTTTGATGATTCCCCAGTTTCTCCCCCTGCTCCTTCCAGGGAAACTAAACAAAAATCTTTAACTTCAGAGGAGGAGTCTTTAAAAGAATATACTAAACCTAAAGGTTTCCAGCCTAACTCTGAAGCTCCTTTAGCAATGGTGGAAACAGCTTTTCTTGCTAGTACCGCCAGTTTGATTTGGCTAATTAATTATTACTTTCCCCTAGGACCATTACTGAGGATTTTTTTCCCCTTACCCATTGCCTTAGTCTACATTCGTTGGGGAAAACGGGCATCTTGGATGGCAGCTTTGGTTTCATTGTTGTTGTTGTCGGTACTTATGGGCCCAACCCGTAGTATTATCTTTTTTATTCCTTTTGGTTTGATGGGGGTTCAACTGGGAGCATTATGGAAACGCCAAGCCAGTTGGCCATTGTCCATTATTATTGGTGCAATGATTGGTGCTTTTGGGGTGTTCTTTAAGGTTTGGCTATTTTCGATGCTTATAGGAGAAGATATTTGGTTTTATGTGATGAGTCAGGTTACAGAATTAGCAGACTGGGGATTTGTGAAATTGGGGTTACTCATTGAACCAAGTTTAACTTTGATTCAGGCGATCGCTATGGTGATGATTGTACTCAACAATATTGTTTACTTATTCGTAGTACATATTGTCGCCTTACTTATGCTTGACCGGTTAGGTAACCCGATTCCTCGACCACCAAAATGGGTACAGGTTTTATTAGACTATGAATAATGAATAATGGATAATGGATAATGGATAATGGATAATGGATAATGGATAATTATTAATGGTAGATTCGGTTTATCTTATAGTAATTCTCTTTTTTGGTGAAGTACATCCAAATTACATAGCCTATTTCTGATTCCCTATTCCCTATTCCCCATTCCCAAAAACCAAAAGCTTTGTCCTATTGCCCAATAATAAACGCTACAACAATGATTCGAGTTTATACCCAAGCAACCCAGGGACAGAGGTGGTTGCAGCGGTATCAAGGGTATCAACCTGTACTAGCTTGCATTTTAGGATTTACTGCTACTGGTTTAATCCCTGGTATTTCTGCTGCTGGAGCAACACCGGAGGATCGTAAGTATACCGCGATCGCAGATGCAGAATTTTTAGTCAATGGAGTTACCCCACAACCTCAATATCCCCTACCACCCCTTTCCGTTGGGGCCTCACCTGTATTTATTTCCCGTGCTGTAGTTGAGGCATTCAATCTACCTGTCTACCTCTTCAACGCTGGTTTACCTCAACCACCTGCTGTACCAGCAATTGATTTAGTTGGTGTTCCTGCCTGCTGCCTTACAACGGGAAAGGCTCTACCCCTGAAAAAGGTGCAGCAGCTGTTTGAACAGGGCTTGAAATGGGGGCACAAATTAGCCAAAGTTGCTGGTGAAGGCTATTTGATTATTGGGGAATGTGTAGTTGGTGGAACCACCACAGCTCTTGCTCTTCTCACCGGATTAGGCATTGCCGCTGCCGGTAAAGTCAATAGTAGCCATCTTAACTGCAACCATACCCAAAAGTGGGACATCGTGCAAGCAGGATTGCGACGGGCAGGGGGGGTGGGGAGATGGGGGGATGGGGAGATGGGGAGATGGGGGA
>JAAHHL010001546.1 GCA_010672185.1 Caldora sp. SIO3E6
TGGGGCTAGGGGTGGGTTTCCCTTATCTAAGGGCAAGCCATCACGTTGGTTATATTTCCCATAGGTAAGATTGGCCCCATGCCATCAACATTTGGGGGAACGACAAGCTGTAATGTACCCCCAAGATTGGTTAGTAGATAACCTGTAGCGCTCTCATTAGCACTCAAGTTTACACAAAGACGACCTCCATCGGGTACAGGGATTAGTCCTAACATATTGGTTGCAATCCCGCTGAAATCCGGAACAGCATTGTCTATTAACAGATTAGACAGAACATCAACATTAATTTCTGCATTACCATCCAAAGTACCACCAGCACTGATGAAAATTCCTTCTCCACCATTTTGACTAATACTAGGGTTATTCTCGATCGACAGATTCGCAGTTCCACCAACAGCCCTAACATTAATACCTTGTTGAACTTGATCCCGGATTTCATTGTTGCTGATAGTAGCATTATTCAGTTGGGAAGTACCGCCGTTGCCACTAATGCCTGCGGTTAACTCTCCCTGACTGATTTGAATACCGTCGTCTTGATTGTCAAGAATCATATTGTTACTAATATCTAGGCTATTGACGATGGCATTTCCTTCCAAAAAGATTCTGATGCCATCACCGCGAATCTCATCAGAAGTAGAATTGGTGGTATTAACACCATTATTTGCCACGATATTCCCAGCAATGCTAATATCTGCTCTGGGAGGAGCGGTAACGGGAAGATCACCAGTAGGCTCTCCCAGAATCATCACTATACCATCTTCAAAGTTATCCCTGATTTGATTAATCTCAATGGTAAGGTTAAGCCTCCGATTAATATGGTTAACAAAGATACCTTCTCCTGTGGAAAATTCACCGTTGTTGGGATCACCGATAGCACCAGAGGTACCAGTAACAGTATTACCAGTGACAGTTACTTGGTCCCGAAGGTTGGTTAGGGCAATACCATGACTGCCACTATTCGAGATTTGATTATTGTTAATGGTAAGATTTAGTCGATCGATAGCATTGCCCACCAGAATCCCCTGTCCTGTAGGTAATCGGGATTCGATGACTGCTACTGTTGAATCCAGATTCGCTTGATCATTAAAGTCATTGATATCATTAATCGCAGTGAAAGCGGAAAAGTCAAGCCGGTTCAAATTATCTTGGTTAAAAACTGCTAACTTGCCACGGGTATCAGCAATACGGTTGTTCTCAATCGTAATCGTACCGTTAATTTCAGTAAGCAAAATACCTTGATTGATGTTACGCAGTATCTGATTATCGGCAATAGTTAGAACCACTTCCCCTCTTCTGACATCATTGGTAAAAACGACCCCTTGTCCGGTGGGAAAGGCAGTGTTAGTACCAGGGAGGAGCATTTCTTCCCTGGTATCGCTAATCTCGTTATTGGTAATGTTGATTTCCCCCAGCAAATTAACCAAGGAAATACCTCGGCTGGTATTCCGCCTTAGCTTATTACCGTCAATGGTGAGGTTAACGGTTTGTAGTCTCTCGTTATGGAAAGCAATACCTTGTCCAGTAAATAGCTCACTGTTATTAGGATTGATGTTATCGATATTACCGGCAGTACCAGTGGTATCAAAAATATTGTTGTTGGTAATAGCGATCGTTCCTGATAGGTTAGCTAGGGAAATTCCTTGATTGGCATTACCTGTAATCGTATTATCTGCAATGTTCAGGTTAACTTCTCTGACTGTGGTGTTGAGGAAAGCAATACCTTGTCCACTGGCTAGGTAACTATTTTCA
>JAAHHL010001547.1 GCA_010672185.1 Caldora sp. SIO3E6
TCAGCTATCGGTAAAGATAGTGTAATTCGTCGTAAAGAGGAATTGCTGACCTATGAATGTGATGGTTTAGCCAGCTATCGGCAAAAACCAGCATTAGTAGTACTACCCCGCACTACAGAAGAGGTAGCAGCAGCAGTGAAAATTTGTCACCAACATAACCTCCCTTGGGTAGCCAGGGGAGCAGGCACTGGTTTATCTGGTGGTGCTTTGCCGGTGGAAGATTGCGTGTTGATTGTTACTGCACTGATGAAGCGCATCCTAGATATTGATTTAGAAAATCAGCGGATTGTGGTGCAACCAGGGGTAATCAACAATTGGGTAACCCAAGCTGTCACTGGTGCCGGATTTTACTATGCTCCTGACCCCTCCAGCCAAATTATCTGTTCCATTGGAGGTAATGTTGCTGAAAATTCTGGTGGTGTCCATTGCCTGAAGTATGGGGTTACCACTAACCATGTGATGGGATTAAAACTGGTTCTTCCGGATGGTTCAATTGTAGATGTAGGAGGAGCAGTACCAGAAATGCCTGGTTATGACCTGACAGGTTTATTCGTTGGTTCTGAAGGTACTTTGGGTCTTGCAACAGAAATTACCCTGCGTATCCTTAAGAAACCAGAATCTATTTGTGTCCTCCTTGCCGATTTTACCAGTGTTGAAGCCGCCGGTGCTGCGGTGGCAGGTATTATTGGTAACGGCATTATCCCTGCTGGTATCGAAATGATGGATAATCTGACGATTAATGCAGTAGAAGATGTTGTGGCAACAGGATGTTATCCCAGAGATGCCGGAGCAGTTCTGTTAGTAGAACTTGATGGTTTAGAGGTAGAAATTGTTAGCAATAAACAGCGGGTGGCAGCAATTTGTCAACAGCATGGCGCTAGGAAGATTACTGCCGCTAGGGACGAAGAAACTCGCCTGAAACTGTGGAAAGGTCGCAAATCTGCTTTTGCGGCAGCCGGTCATATGAGTCCTAATTATTTTGTTCAAGATGGAGTAATTCCCCGGACTAAATTAGCGGAAGTGCTCAAAGAAATTGCCGCCTTAAGTGATAAATACGGGTATCGTATTGCCAATATGTTTCACGCTGGTGATGGCAACCTCCATCCTCTGATTCTGTACGATAATGCTGTTGAGGGAGCATTTGCCAAAGTAGAAGAGTTAGGAGGAGAAATTCTTAAACTCTGTGTTAGATCCGGGGGCAGTATTTCTGGAGAACATGGTATTGGTGCTGATAAGAATTGCTACATGCCGGAAATGTTCACCGAGGCTGACTTGGAAACTATGAAATGGGTCAACCAAGTTTTCAATTCCAAGGGTTTAGCTAATCCAGGTAAGCTATTTCCGACACCCCGCACCTGTGGAGAAGTTGCTAATGCTCAGAAGTTGCAGCAGTTGAAAGGAGCAGAGTTGTTTTGATAATTAAGAATTTAGAATTGGGAAAGGGGTTGACTTTCTTATGATTTGTTAGTATTATTCTACAGTGGAAAAATGTGCGCACATATATAGTAGTAGTTGACACCAGATTTTTGTTGGCATATTCCCAAAAATTGCAAGATTTTAAGTATAGAGATTTCACATAGGTCAATGGCAGCGAAGGATAGATTTCACAATGCTGTAAGATATGGTTTGCAAAAAGAGCAATGGACAATTACACACGACCCTCTTAGAATTGAGTTTGGGGAAGATGATGTCGTTGAAATTGACTTAGGGGCAGAGCAAATTTTAGGTGCAGAAAAGGCAGATAAAAAA
>JAAHHL010001548.1 GCA_010672185.1 Caldora sp. SIO3E6
AGAGCGGCAAATTATGGTACAAATGAATTTGGGTATAATTACTTAAGTTTGTCTATGAGTAACTTTCTGCTTGAACAACAGCGCTCGGACGAAGATAAAGAGACTTTGACACGATTTATTGAAAGTAATCCGGAGCCAAGAGAACTCACCAGAGCTTTAGCGATAAAGATGTCTTTATTAGGAGAAAATTACCAAAAAATTCAAGATTTATTGGGAATGTCTAAGCGGAGAGTTTTATTTTGGAAGAAAAGGTTTGATGCCTCAGGAATCAATGGCATTAAATTATCTTATAAAGGGAGAAAGAGCTATTTAACAGCAGAACAAAAGGCGGAAACAATTGCCTGGTTACAAAGCCAAAACTATTATCTTTTATCAGAATTATTTGATTATCTTAAAGTTAACTATAATGTCGTGTATAAGTCAAGACAAAGTTATTATAATTTGTTGTCTCAAGCCCAAATCAGCTGGAAAAAATCTCAGAAAATTAATCCCAAGTATGATTGGGAACTAGTCAAAAAAAAACAACAAGAGATTCGAGATTTTCTGGAGCAAAATCAAGCTGAAATCGAATCAGGGGAGTTATCAGTCTTCTTTCTAGATGAATGTCATTTACTCTGGGGAGATGTTTGTGGATATGTCTGGGGGAAAAGTAATGAACGAATAGAAATTCCCATTCTCAATCAAAAAGAAAGAACAACCTATTTTGGAGCTGTAGATTATTTGACTAAAGAATTTATTGTCAAGGAGTATTCAGCAGGTAATGGAGAGCACACAATCGATTTTATCAAATATTTACAGAGCCTCAGAAAAAAAAGTAGAATAGTAATTTTCTGGGATGGAGCTAAATATCATAGTTCAGCTGAAGTTAAGAAATTTCTAACCTTACAAAATGAGGGACTGGAAAAATCAGAATGGAAAGTTTATTGTGAGAAGCTAGCCCCTAATGCACCAGAACAAAATCCAGTAGAAGATATCTGGTTACAAGCGAAGAACTTTCTGAGAAAGTTTTGGATGTTATGTAAATCTTTTCAGATTGTGAAATTTTTGTTTACCTTCTTTACACATTTACAGAAATTTGATTTCCCGAAGCTTCGTGAGTATGAACCAGGAGCTAGTTCTCTATTATAGCAAGAGAACTAAAACAAGAGTCAGGTTTTCCCTCAAGTTAAGGTAATTCATCTAAAGCCTGAACCCTTTAGTCAATACTCTCAGCCCAAAAAGAAGACAGAGGTAACTGATTGCAATGATAGCTCTTTTCCTGGGTACGCTCGCCTTTTCTTATTTCTCTGTCATCTGCCTGAAGCATCGCGGCGAGCTCACCCAGACTTATTGAGAGGATACGTCGAAGTCTCCGACGAAGTGAAAACTACAGTTACTCATCATTGGTGACAAGTTAAGGCTGTATGGCAGTTGTCAAGGGGCTTTTATAAGTTGGGATTTGGGGAAAAAAGACAGCTTATTCGCGAGTATTCCTCGCGAATAAATCAAGGCTCTACTATTCCACTGGTGAGTTCTAATCAGGAGCAATAAGATATTATTTGCGTAAGATTTACGCAAATAATATGGGAATATACAGCGCTTGCCGCTGCAATGAGGTACACCTGAATAAATTGTCAAGATTTGAGAGATTTCTTCCTCGTCAATTTTACTGTACCTCGTAACAGAGCGAAGCGCTGTATCTATTTTGAATTCCAGGATTTATACTGCTATACTATATTCTTGGAGAGCCCCAATCAATCACATAAATT
>JAAHHL010001549.1 GCA_010672185.1 Caldora sp. SIO3E6
ACCCATAGCTACTTATTTTAACAGCTACGAGGAGCGAGAAAGAAAGTCTGGCGGCACTCGCACCTCATTCCTTACTGATTAGTCTCCTGACTTTCGGCGAGTGCCCCCAGACTTTTTGAGAAGGTTCGTTGAAAAAATACTCAAAAAGCACAAGCCACGGGGGATTTTCCTGGAAAATGTGAGAGGATTAGTTTCCCATGATCAGGGTAGAACACTCCAAACTATTCTGCATTCCCTCAACGAACTAGGCTATTCAACCTCCTATGTTCTTTGTAATAGTAGCAATTTTGGTGTTCCTCAGAATAGAGTAAGAATCTACATTCTTGGTATACTGGAACACGAGATACAATCAACTATCTCCAGTGATCTTGGCTCTGCGGATTCCCATACTTTTAAAAAAGGTCAGAATCAACTTAATTTATTGAGCACAACCTACTCTCATCCTGTAGTCAGGGATATACTGGAAGTAGATGTTGCTCATCGCTACTATTGCAGTACAGATTTTATCAGCAGGCTTGATAAAGTTGTGCAGGGAGATTTCGATCAACTACACGGCAAGCGTTTGATTGATACTAGAGGCGGCAACTCAATTCATTCTTGGGATTTAGGCATCAAAGGAGAATGTTCTGAACTAGAACGTCAATTTATGGATGCATTGATTGCGAATAGAAGAAAAAAAATCTTTGGTACGCACCAAGATGGTAAGATGCTGACCAAGCAACAAATAAAAACCTTTTTCGATGTTTCTGGTCTAGAGCAGTTGATTCAGGGACTTATACAAAAAGGTTATTTAAAATGTGTGGACGGAAAATACAATCCAGTGTGTGGTAATATGTCCTTTGAAGTATTCAAATTCTTAGATCCAGATAGTATCTCGATTACGCTTACTTCATCAGACACTCACAAATTGGGCGTAGTGCAGAAAGGTAGACCACGGCGCATTACTCCAAGAGAAGCAGCAAGATTACAAGGTTTTCCTGATAATTTTATTCTACATCCCAAGGATACTGCAACCTACAAGCAAATGGGAAATGCTGTTTCAGTGCCCGCTGTTAAGGCAGTATTGCAAGATATGTTTGAACAGAATTTTCAGGCATTAGCTCTTAAGAAACACTCGGGCTAATGGCTAATGGCTAATTGCTAATGGCTAATGGCTAATTGCTAATGGCTAATTGCTCCTAAGAAACAAGGCAGTCCCGATGAAAAAATTTTTTCACCACCATTCATGAAAATTCATTCTCTCCGCGTCTGGTGCGTCCCCGCGTCCCCGCGTCTCTTTCAAGTCAGAGGGTCGAAGTAAGAAGGAAAGAAGTTAAAGAGCTTACTACAAAAGCTTTTTTCCCTCGGAACCTCTTGTTCCCCTCCTTGGAGGGGTTAGGGGTGGGTCAATGGTGACAAGTTAAAGGTGCGTACCTTTTGTCAACTCCCATATATGGCGTAGTGGTTCTAAAAAAAACCTATATATGGAAATACTCTAAGGGTTAAGGAAAATTGTATTCTTCTTCCTCCGCTCCTCCGCTCCTCCGCTCCTCTGCTCCTCCGCTCCCTTGACAAAAACATCTTTACCTTAACTTGTCACCAATGGGGGTGGGTTCTCTGCGCTGCGCAAACGTTCTTCACTGCTATCGGAAACTGACATAACGCGGTATAAACCGTATTAACGTTCCGTTCCTGCTTCCTTCCAGATAACTGGGATTGCGTGAGGTGTCGGCACTTCTCACGATCCACAGGCTCAAACCGAATAGC
>JAAHHL010000155.1 GCA_010672185.1 Caldora sp. SIO3E6
TCCTGGGTAGTTTCAACTTCGGCTTCAATCTCCACTAACTCTTGCCGGGATTGACGCAGCTCAGATTGGGAAGATTCCAGCTGTACCTGAGTAGTTTCAACTTCTTCTTCAATCTCCACTAACTCTTGCCGGGATTGACGTAATTCAGATTGGGAAGATTCCAGCTGTACCTGGGTAGTTTCGACTTCTTCTTCAATTTCAGCTAAGTCTTGTTGGGATTGACGCAATTCAGATTGGGAAGATTCTAGCTGTGCCTGGGTAGTTTCAACTTCGGCTTCAATCTCAACTAACTCTTGTTGGGATTGACGTAATTCAGATTGGGAAGATTCTAGTTGTGCCTGAGCAATTTCGACTTCGGCTTCAATCTCAGTTAACTCTTGCCGGGATTGACGCAATTCAGATTGGGAAGATTCCAGCTGTACTTGAGTAGTTTCAACTTCGGCTTCAATCTCCACTAACTCTTGCCGAGATTGACGTAATTCAGTTTGGGAAGATTCCAGCTGTACCTGGGTAGTTTCGACTTCTTCTTCAATCTCAACTAACTCTTGCCGGGATTGGCGTAATTCAGATTGGGAGGATTCCAGCTGTGCCTCGGCAGTCTCGACTTCGGCTTCAATCTCAGCTAAGTCTTGTTGAGATTCTTGCAATTCAGATTGGGAAAATTCTAGTTGTTCGGTTAATTCTTGACTTTCGCTACGAAGAGCAGTCAGTCTCTCTTCTTCAAGATTGATTTCTCGACGAATCTCAGCTAATCTCTGTTGTGAAGCATCTAACTGGGCAACAGAACTGTCAGAATCTGCTATAGCTGATAGTAATTCGGTAATTTCGAGATCGTTAGGATTAAAGCGTGCTGCATTTTCCCAAGAAGCGATCGCGTCTTGGTAGCGATCTAAACTATAGAGAGCTAATCCTCGTCGTTTCCAAGCTAGGGCATTTTGCGGTTCTAGTTGCAGTGCTTGGTCAAAATCCGCGATCGCATTTTGATATTGACTTAGTTGAGAGAAAGCAGTCCCTCGGTTGAGCCAATTAGCTGCTCCATCAGCATCGGTTACCAATAATTGGTTGTAAACGGTAATGGCATCGGCGTATCTTTGCAAGTCATATAGCAGTACCCTACCAATTTGCTGGGGAATGCTCCTACTTACCAATTGTTGTTGATAGACTGAGGTAGCTGGTAGAGTTAGTGCCTGCTGCCAAGAAGTAATTGCTGCTTGATAACGCTGTAATTGATAGAGAGCATCCCCTTTTGATGACCAAGCCAACAGATAATCCGGTTGAATTGCGATCACATCATCATAAGCAGAAATTGCTGTTTGATAATCTCCCAAGCGGTTGAAGATATCCCCTCGCCAATACCGAGCCAGGAAAGAGTCTGGCTGGAGTTGTAGGATTTGGTCTAAGATTGCTAGAGCTTCAACATATCTACCAATTCCTTGCAACTCCCTAAACTGTTGCCACAATAGATCAACAGTTCTCCCTTGAGCAATTAATTGCTCTGGTGGTATAGTATTACTGCCAGAATCTGGTTGAGCAGCTAGGGCTTGAGGGTTTGGACAGGCAATGCTAGTAGTAATTAAAGTAGCTAAGGCTATTCCTCGTTGAAGCCGCAAATCTTTCATACTTAGCTATTGATAGGCAAGGAGTTATATTGTTTTAATTATTAAAATTTAATTAACTTATAATATCAACCTATAAGTTATCAAATTTACTCACAAATATAATACCACCTGAGGAATAGGTTTTGCTCTCCTAGACTGGTTAATCTGAAATCTAAAATCGGAAACCTATCCAATGCGCAACAAACTACCTCATCGCAAAGCTGACGAAAAAAGCTTTCTTCCCTCCTGCCTTCTGACTTCTGACTTGAAAGAGACGCGGGGACGCGGGGACGCGGAGACGCGGAGAGAAGGATTTTCATGCATGGTGGTGAAAAAAAATTTTTTCACCGGGACTGCCTTCTGCCTCCTGCCTTCTGCCTTCTGCCTTCTTTCGCTAGCACAGCCAGCTCAAGCTGAAACTTTGACTGCACTGACTCCAGGAATTGTCATTGATACCTTTACTGAATGTATCAACGATGGTGTCGCTCTCGTTACAGGACAGAACCCCATTGATCAGTATGGCTGGCAGTATACCATAGACTCCGCCAATGATGGGGTTGATGGCCTGGATGTTGGTGGTAATGCCTATGAAATTTATAGCTTAGCTCTCAAGGAAACGGCAGATGATATCTTAGTCGCGATCAATGCCAATATGCCGTTAACTGGTGTTAACGGAACTCCTGCTGATGATGGTAATATTGGTTGGGGAGATTTATTTTTCAACTTCTCAGGGCAAAATTTCAGCACTGCTAGTAATGCCGGTGATTTGTTTGCTGTACGTTTTGCTGGTACTAATGATTCCTTCGCTCCAAGTATCGGACTTTACGGTGATGTCACCGCTACTAGTACGACAGCAATTAATAGTGGTTTTTCCAGCATAGATGCTTATAACCAACATGTAGCCACCTATGGCTGTACCGGTCCAGGCTGTGCTCCCAGTCTAGGGGATTTAGCGGCCAACGACACCTATTTTGATCAAAATGACAGTCTCAATGCGATCGCTTCCGGGACTTATCTGACTGGTATTAGTTATCTTTCCACAGCTGAGTTGAGTGCTGCTGGCTATGCCTCGAATCAATTTGCTGGTCAGCAGACCATTGCCTTTAGATTTAGTAAATCAAGCATTTGCGATCGCGGTTTTTGCCAAACAAGCGAGATCACTGAATCAGTTCCTGAACCTTCTGGTATCGTTGGTTTAGGTATTATTGGTTTGGCAATCACCACCCGCCTACTCCAGCGTCGTAGTTTGTAGCTTTTCTTGTTAGGAGCCCCCCAACTGGCGGCGCACCCCCCCCTACGAAGGTCATAAACAAGCTCAAATTCTGTTCCCTATTCCCTATTCCTTGTTCCCTTGTTTCTTGAAAGCGTAAAGCGTAGCTATCCCCTCAACCTTACATTTTTAAGGATGGGGAGTAATTGCAATAATCGTTATTACCCCTTGACTCGGACCATAATACCAAAAAACTCGGAAGGCTCCAGGTGTTTTATTCTCAACATAAGCTTCAAACACGTCTTCACTATTAGGACCAGATAGAGTATCATATTTGTGCGTGTGCAAACTGGGATGACGTAAATTACTTGACATTAATCCCAGAGTTTTCAATACTTTCTTATATTTTTTTTGATCGACTTCCTGAAGATTCGCTAAAACATCTCTAGCTTCAGTGGAAAATTCCAGACGAAAATCCATCACTCTTCAATATCCAAATCCTGATACTGGGAAAAATCACCCAAATCGTGTACCTCGCCTTTCGCAGCTTGTTCAATTCCCAGTTGAACTGAAGCTAAAGCTTCTGGATTTTGCCACAACCACTGCTCCCGATCTGGTATATTAGAGACCGGATCTAATAAAATTTGTCCCAAGTTATTAGTAAAAATACGATACTCTGTTGACTTGGTTTCTAACTCCAAATTAAGACATCCTTGCTCATCTGTTTGGATTGATTCTTTAACAAGCCGAAACGGCTCTTTAGTTTTCATAAAATTCTCTTATATCTAGTCAAGTTGAACTTTCCTGAATTATAACAAACTAGGTAAGAAGGCAGGAGGCAGAGGGCAGTTCGGCAAAGCCGTTGCCGCAGGCTAGGCAGGAGGCTCCAAGGGAAGAAAGCTTGTGTAGTAAGCTTTTTCATCTTTTTTAACTGGCGGGTTATTTTTGCCGTGCTGCATTAGTACACTATACTGGTTAACACTAAATTACTCAATTTTGTCCCTCACTCAATAAGCTTAACTCAGGTCTCATTAACAGGTGAAAACCCAACTATTTCTTAGTTTCACAACCCTACTGCTCACACTTACTACCGGATGTGAGCTGCTTTTAGAGCAACCAACCTCATCTCATCTAGCGTTGGGTAATCCCAGTAATGCTGGACAAGAGCCGAATAATTACCTGATAGAAAAGCCTCAGTATGCCTTATCCTACAGTCGAGAGCGGGGAACACCTAATTGGGTAGCTTGGCAACTTAATCGCAAGTGGTTGGGTAATGCTGAAAGACAGGATGACTTTCGTACTGATGAATCCCTACCTGCAGATTGGTATCAGGTAACTGCCAGCGACTATACGAAGAGTGGTTATGACCGGGGGCATATGACACCGTCAGCTGACCGAACAGCTAAGGTAGAAGACAATTCTGCTACCTTCTTGATGACTAATATTGTCCCCCAGACTCCCAATAATAACCGAGGGGCATGGAAAGACTTAGAAGAGTATAGTCGGGACTTGGTAGATCAGGGTAAGGAGCTTTATATTGTTGCGGGAGTTTACGGCAAGCGAGACAAAATTGGTAAAAAAAAGCAGGTGATTCCTCCTACTTATACCTGGAAGGTAATTGTGGTTTTAGATCAACCTGGGCAGGGAGTTAGAGGTATATCTAAAGATACACGAGTTATTGCAGTAGATGTACCCAATAGAAAGAATACCAGCTCATCTTGGGAAAAATACCGAGTCTCGGTTGACCAACTCGAAACTAAGACAGGCTATGACTTTCTTAGTAAGGTTCCTGTATCAATCCAAAAAGAAATTGAAAGTAAAGTAGATAATAATTGATATCAATTACGGCTACATTGGGATAATATTCGTGATGTAGGGGCGCAATACTTGCCATTGGTGTCAACTTAAGGTGAAAAGCGCTTGAAGTAGAGGCAATTCATGAATTGCCTCTACCATATTTCTCACAAATTATGCGATCGCTGTGTCATTGGTGACAAGTTAAAGAGCGGTGCATTTTTTCAACTCCCATATATGGTGTTTGGGGGCTAAAAAAGACCCTATATATGGAAATACTCAAGGGCTAAGGAAAATTGTATTCTTCTTCCTCTGCTCCTCTGCTCCTCCGCTCCTCCGCTCCCTTGACAACGGCATTTTTGCCTTAAGTTGACACCAATGAATGCTTGCGCCTGCAATTATCTATGTTTTCTAACAAAAAAGTGATGTAAAGACGTTGCATGCAAAGTCTCTACAAGCTGAATCCAGGGTGCATCATAAGACAATGATAATTGATTCAAAACTCTTTACGAGTAACAACTAAGGATGCTCACCATTTCTGGATACAACAACCTGGTCTTAATTTATGAAAGTACTAACTCCGAAGTTTACCAAGCCCTGCGAGAACAGGATAGTAAGTCGGTAATTCTCAAAATTCTGAAACAGAACTATCCTAGTCCTCAGGAGTTGACTCGTTACAAGCAAGAGTACGAACTCACTCGCCAGTTACAATCTGATGGTGTAGTGGAGACTTATGACCTTATTCCTTATCAACGTACCTTGGTGATTGTTCTCGAAGACTTTGGTGGACAATCTTTACATAAATTAACTCAGGGCAAAGCCTTAGCGATCGCTGAGTTTCTCCCTATAGCCATTAAGATCACTCAAGTTTTAGGAGAAATTCATCATCACCAAATTATTCACAAAGATATTAACCTAGCTAATATTGTTTTTAATCCAGAAACTCAACAACTCAAAATCATTGACTTTGGGATTGCAACTCAACTCACCAGGGAAAATCCCACTCTGAAAAATCCTAATGTTTTGGAAGGCACTCTCCCCTATATTTCTCCGGAACAAACAGGACGAATGAATCGTTCTTTGGATTATCGTACTGATTTTTACTCTCTTGGGGTAAGTTTCTACAAACTCTTGACAGGACAACTCCCTTTTGTAACTAATGATGCTTTGGAATTAGTTCACTGTCATATTGCTAAGATGCCTAAAGCATTAGGTAGTAGAACCCAACCCACCCCTAGGGCATGTCTTCAAAATCAAACATCCGATGTAGGGGCAAAGCATTTGGGCGATAATTCATCGGTAAAACCCGAGTCATGCAATCCAAATGCTTTGCCCTCCGGCAGCTGGGAAATACGCCCTAACCTCTCTCAGGAGGGAAAAAAGGAGTCAACAGACGCGGGGACGCGGGGACGCGGGGACGCGGGGAATGGAAATCCTACGCAAAATTTTGTTTACCCAGGAACAGGAGAAACCCACCCCCAGCCCCTCCAAGGAGGGGAGTTTGAAGGGGAGGAGATTCTTGAGATGGTAGGGAAAATTGTTATGAAATTGATGGCGAAGAATGCGGAAGACCGCTATCAGAGTGCCTGGGGAATACAAGCAGATTTAGAAAACTGTTTACAACAATTACAAAGCAACGAAAAAATCGAGCAATTCCCTCTCGCAGCACAAGATATTTCCGATAAGTTTCAAATTCCGCAAAAACTTTATGGGAGAAAGCGAGAAATTACCACTCTGTTGGCGGCTTTTGCCAGAGTTAACAGTCAACAACCAACAGTCAACAGTGAACAAGCAACAACCAACAACAAAGCTGAACTAATGCTAGTTGCTGGCTATTCTGGGATTGGTAAATCAGCTTTAGTACAGGAAATCCATAAACCGATTACTCAAGCTAGGGGTTATTTTATCTCTGGTAAATTTGACCAATTTCAGCGTAATATCCCCTACTCTGCGGTGGTAGCAGCTTTTCAAAACTTAGTTCAACAACTGTTAACGGAAAGTAAAACTGAGTTGCAGCAATGGCAAGAAAAGCTCTTAGCAGTATTGGGGGTTAATGGTCAGGTTATTGTTGATGTTATTCCTGAGTTGGAACAGATTATTGGTAAACAGTCTCCGGTGCAGGAGTTGGAAGCAACAGAGTCACAAAACCGTTTTAATCTGGTTTTTCAGAAGTTGATTCGAGCCTTTTGTACCAAAGAACATCCTCTAGTTATTTTTCTCGATGACTTACAATGGGCTGATTTAGCTAGCCTTAATTTACTTAAGTTGATGCTTACTGATGCTGAGCCGCAATACTTATTTGTTGTAGGAGCTTATCGAGATAACGAAGTGAGTGCCACTCATCCGTTGATGATGACTTTGGCAAAAATTAGAGAATCTGGAGCAACGGTTAATCAAATTATTCTACAACCTTTAGCTACGGAAGATATCAGTCAACTGATTGCGGAAACACTACATCGTGAGCTGGACTTGGTGCAACCGTTAGCTAAGTTGGTGATTAAGAAGACTCAAGGAAATCCTTTTTTTGTCAATGAGTTTCTCAAATCTTTATACACGGAAAATTTACTCACTTTCGAGCCCAGTTGTCGGGGTTGGCAATGGGATATCTCTCAAATTGAGGCCATGCGGATCACCGATAATGTAGTAGAATTAATGATTGGTAAGCTGAAAAAATTGCCTGAGTTTACTCAGCATATTCTGTGTTTAGCAGCCTGTTTAGGAGCCGATTTTGATTTGCAGACTCTGGCGATTACTAGTGAACATCATGCTTCTGTAATTTTTAGGGATTTAAAGCTAGCAATTGACTCTGGTCTAATTTTTTCGATTTCTGACCTAGATGAGCAACTGTTAATTCAAAAGTATAAATTTAGTCATGACCGTATCCAACAAGCGGCTTATAGTTTAATTGATGAGGAGCAGAAGCAAGCTATTCATCTTAAACTTGGTAGGCTGTTACTTGCGAATTATCAGCAATCGGACAATATTTTTGAACTAGTAGACCATCTTAATCTGGGGCGAGAATTAATTGTCAAGGAACAGGAAAAACATGACTTAGCCCAACTAAACTTAAAAGCAGGAGAAAAAGCCAAAGATGCTACTGCTTACTCTGCGGCACTGCAATATTTAAGGACAATTGGCCAAATCTTGAACGAAGACCTCTGGACTTTTGACTATGAATTTGCTCTTGCTGTCCATAAAGAATTGATTGAGGTCGAGTATTTAAATGGTAATTTTTCCCGCAGCGAAGAATTAATTAACCAAAGTTTGCAACAAGTAAAGTCTGTTTTAGAAAAGACAGAAATTTACAAAATGCTGCTAGTACAGTATACCCTCAAAGCCAAATACTCAGCAGCAATTGAAACCGGTAGGAAAGCTTTGGCTCTACTTGGTGTTGATTTGCCGGAAACCGATTTACAAGCTGCCCTAGAAGTTGAACTGGCTGAAGCTAGGAAAAATTTAGCTAATCGCCCCATTAGCTCTCTAATTGATGCACCGATAACTGACAATCCTGAACAAAAAGAAATAGTTAAATTATTAGCTTATATCGACCCTTCCGCTTATTTTAGTCATCAAGAACTCTACAGTGTCATTGTTGCCAAGATGGCGCAGCTTTCTCTTAAACATGGCCATGTTCCTGAATCCGCCAAAGCTTATGTTACCTATGGGATTATCTTAGGTTCAATTTTAGGGGACTATCAATCGGGTTATGAGTTTGGTTTAGTAGCAGTTGAACTGAGTAAAAAATTTAATGACTTGGCTCAAAAATGTAGTGCCTGTTTAGTCCTCGCTGGTCATTTGAATCATTGGGTTAAGCATATCAAAGGGGCTAAGGAGATTTTTGAGCAGTCTTACCAAGCTGGTTTAGAATCCGGGGAACTAATCCATGCTGGATATGCCCTGGAACATCAATCTCGTTACCGCTTTTATCAGGGGGAAAATCTAGAGTCTCTGCTAGAAGATGTCACTCAATTCTTACAATTTAGCCAAAAATGTAGTAATCAGTGGGCAACTGATGGCTTATTGGGTTTTCAAATGACCCTACATAACTTAACTGGCAGGACAGTTAACAAGCTTGATTTTGCTCTTGATGAACTGAACGACATTCAATATCTGGAAAAATGTCAAGCTAATAATGGTTTTGCTTGGCTTTGTACCTTTAATATCTTTAAAAGCCAGGTGCTGTATTTGTACGGGGAATATAGTAAAGCTCTGCAATGTGCTTTGTTAGCTGCGGAAAATATTGCTTTTGTATTGGGACATTTTCAAAGTTCTGAACAAAATTTTCACTACTCACTGATTTTAGCCGCCCTCTATGAGACAGCTTCAGCATCGGAGCAACAACAATATTGGGAACAATTAACGAAAAATCAAACCCAGATGAAAATTTGGGCAGATAACTGTCCTGATAATTTCCTCCACAAATATCTTTTGGTGGCAGCAGAAATGGCTCGAATATCGGGTCAAGAATTAGAGGCAATGGAATTATATGACCAAGCGATCGCTTCTGCTCATACCATGAACTTTATCCAGAATGAAGCCTTAGCTCAGGAATTAGCAGCTAAGTTTTGGCTCAGGAAACAGAAGTATGAATTTGCTCAACTTTACCTCCAGAAAGCTTACTATTACTATCAACTTTGGGGAGCTAAGCACAAAATAACAGATTTAGCCCATAAATATCCCCAGTTACTTGCTCACTTCTCCCCCTCTAGAGGTATTAAACAGCAGTCCCTAACCACAACCTATACCTCAACCACGAAAACTCATGGGGAGAATTTACTGGATTTGGCAGCAGTAATGAAAGCCTCTCAAGCGATTTCTGAGGAAATTGTGCTAGAGAAATTATTAGAGAAACTGATGAAGATTTTGCTGGAAAATACAGGGGCTCAATCAGGATTGTTGCTGCTGGAAACCCAGGGGGAGTTGTTAATCGAAGCGGAAGCATTGGTGGATGGTACTATTGCTACCTTACAGTCCCTACCCTTAGAATTTGTTAAACCAGATGGCGAAATGCCACTGCTATCTTCCGCCATTGTCAACTATGTTGTTCATACTCAAGAAAGTCTCGTCCTCAATGATGCCCTGCATGAGGGTAAATTTACCAATCAACGTTATATTCAAAAATATCAAGTTAAATCCGTTCTTTGTGTTCCCCTACTCAACCAAGGAAAACTTAGTGGTATTGTCTATTTAGAAAATAACCTCACTACAAGGGCTTTTACACCAGAGCGTTTAGAACTCCTTAAGCTCCTCTCTGGACAAGCCGCGATCGCGATTGACAATGCTCGACTTTATAATAACTTAGAACAAAAAGTCACGGAACGCACTCAGAAGTTGTCTGATACTCTCAATGAACTTCAGGCTACTCAAACGGAATTAGTGCAATCGGAGAAGATGGCAGCATTGGGGCAATTGGTTGCCGGGGTTGCCCATGAAATTAACACCCCTTTGGGGGCAATTCGTGCTGCAATTGGTAATACCGATAAAGCCTTAGCAGCCTCCTTAACTCAATTACCTCAATTGCTGCCCCAACTCAACCCCCAACAACAAACTGACTTTTTCAGCTTCCTCGAACAAGCCCTTCACTGTCAAATTAGCCTCAGCACCAGGGAAAAGCGCCAAATTAAGCGCACCGTGACTCAACAACTTAACTCTTATGAGATTGCCAATGCCAAACAACTCGCCCACTTGCTCACGGAAGGGGGATTGCATGACAGCTTTGAGTCTCAAATTTCCTAGATCGGAAGATACCG
>JAAHHL010001550.1 GCA_010672185.1 Caldora sp. SIO3E6
TGGTGTGGGGGTTAACTTGCTTTGGTTATTCCTCTTCAAGGGTCAAATACATCCATACTGTTTGCCCTACCATATTTATATAGTTTAATGTGTCTTCGGTGTTCATCGGGGAATAGAATTTCACAGTACTTTAAATCAGTGAAAGCAACCTTCGACATACTCATCTCAAGTATCTAAAGTAATCAGGAAAAATTTTTTCAAGGCAATGTTGAAGAGCAATTTGCCCTGGGAGCAAAGGGTATATTCCTGGTAAATTAACATCGACAGGGAGCCAATGCTCTTCGGCGGCATAAATGAACTTCGCCATTGCGACTATCGTAGTTTTTTCCAGTTGACACTAGTCCTGCGCAGAACGCAGGTAATTGTTGTTTCATTGATATTGTGACATACTCTTTGTCCTATCTGCTGGTTGTAGTGGTAAAAATTACAGAGATATTTGGGCGGAGGGAATGGGGAATGGGGAATGGGGAATGGGCATTGGTGACAAGTTAAGGCAAAATCGTCTTGTCAAGGGAGCGGAGGAGCGGAGGAGCGGAGGAGCAGAGGAGCGGAGGAGCAGAGGAGCGGAGGAAGAAGAATACAATTTTCCTTAACCCTTGGGTATTTCCATATATAGGGTCTTTTTTAGCCCCTAAACACCATATATGGGAGTTGACAAAACGCACCACCCTTTAACTTGTCGCCATTGGGGAATGGGCAATAGGCAACTTCGGAAGAATCTCTGACGGGGTGACAACCCGAAGATTATACTTTTGTAACGCGATAGAAGTTTGAGGCTGAGGTTTGTTAGAGTTTTGAAGGTCTCAAAATAGCTTGTTGAAGGGAAGGGAGGTTGATCTTGGCGATCGCACGCTCATTAGAGCAGTACGAAACCTACACCATCACTGATGAAGAAGCTCAGTCCCAAGTAGTAGTCGTTCCTGAACGGGGTGGCATTGTCACTAGCTGGAGTTACCAAAACCGGGAAATTTTTTATCTTGACACTGAAAGATTTAAAGACCCCAAGCTAAGTGTTCGAGGTGGCATCCCCATCCTCTTCCCCATCTGCGGTAACTTACCTGATAATACCTACACTTACCAAGGGAAAGAGTACACCCTCAAGCAACACGGCTTTGCCCGTAATTTGCCCTGGTCAGTTACGGAACAGGCAACCGATGGGCCCCTGAGCCTGACTCTCATTCTCAACAGTAACGATGAAACTCTTGCTGTTTACCCTTTTGACTTTCAAGTCGCCTTTACTTACAAGCTTCAGGGAGATACCTTAGATATTCAGCAGCGCTATACTAACAATTCCCCTGAGCCGATGCCTTTTTCTGCTGGTTTTCATCCCTACTTTAAGGTAGCGGATAAAAATCAACTGCAATTTGCAATTCCAGGATCTGAGTATCAGGACCGCGACGGTGTAGTGCATCCCTTCTCTGGTACCTTTAATATGGAGCAGGAGGAAATTGATGTTGCTTTTCGGCAGCTACAGGCTGATTCGGCTAGTTTTACTGATACAGCAAGTCAGTTGCAAGTAACTCTAAGTTACAGCGATATCTACTCCACTATGGTTTTTTGGACAGTTAAGGGTAAAGATTTTCATTGCCTCGAACCCTGGAGTGCCCCCCGTAATGCTATCAATACAGGAGAGCAGCTTACCCAAATACCTCCTGGGGAGACTGTTGAGGCATTATTCAGGCTGGCGGTAAAATTTTTGTGATTTACTTGCTCAATGTTTTCAGTTTGTGCTATTATAGGAAACG
>JAAHHL010001551.1 GCA_010672185.1 Caldora sp. SIO3E6
TTATCATCGTATCACAAGTCCCATCCCTCCTGCCCTCTCAGACTAATACGCTACTAAGTTAAGGAAAGATGTCGTTGTCAAGGGAGCTGGGGAGCGGAGGAGCGGAGGAGCTGAGGAGCAGAGGAGCTGAGGAGCTGAGGAGCTGAGGAGCTGAGGAGCTGAGGAGCTGAGGAGCTGAGGAGCTGAGGAGCTGAGGAGCTGAGGAAGAAGAATACAATTTTCCTTAACCCTTGGGTCTTTCCATCTATAGGGTCTTTTTTAGCCCTCAAACACCATATATGGGAGTTGACAAAATGCACGACCCTTTAACTTGTCACCAATGCCTAACACCTAACACCTAACACCTAATACCTAACATCTAACACCTAATTTTCAACTGTGAGGTTGAGTTGATACTCAATGGGTTCAGCAGCTTCCGAAACTACGATAAACTCATAAAAACCGGATTCTTTAATATTTCCTGACCAATTGCGTTTCTGGGAGTCTTCAATAATAGGTTTGACTCCTGGAGGACAATAGATACTGAACAAAGCTGAAGAATTTGTTTGTAGATCTACTTGCATGATCTGATCCTTGGAGAGTTTGGCAATAAAAGCTTTACCTTCCCCTGGCTGGAGAGTACCACTTTTCTGTTGGCTTACTGTTCCTTCGTCAAAAACCATTTTTTCGACAGCAGCTTGAGATTGTAACTTGTTGATAGTGTCGCCAACAATCGCTTCCCACACTTGTCCAATAGATTTGTCAGTCAAAGGTTCACGAGGTTGATCCGGAAATTGCTTGAAGAATTTGGCATCTGCTAAATCATACAAAGCACTGCTACTGAGGTGTAGGCGGTTAGCTTCTCTTCTCCATTTGGTGAGGTCTGCTTGTTTATAAGTTCCCAAACGCTTCATTGCCTCTTTGCTCAATTGGAGCTTCTCTATTTTATTGAGTAAATTAGCCGCGATCGCATCTCTATCGGCTCTGAGTTCAGTATCTTTGGGAGAATTGCTGGGCTTATTTCCTTGTTGCTGAGGATATCTCGTCCAAAATGCTTCATAAACTAAACTACTGTAAAACTCCCGGTTAATGCCCAAACGATCGAGCCGCTTCTCCAGGTTTGCCCGACGCTGTTGCTCTTGGGCAGAAAACTTCAATGGTGGGGGAGGCTCGTCGGTATCATCCAGTAAGAAAGTAATAGTAGAATAGTCTTTTTCAAAGAGTTCCTTGTTTTCTTGGGAAGATGGAATTTTTTGGGATTCAATCCAAACATTGCCCCCCCACCAGCCTAAACTACCAGCGGTGATAATCACCAGCAAGGTGAGGGGCATTTTCCATAACCAGCCAGAAAACCAATGATTAGATATTGGCGGATCATCATCCTCTTCTTCCTCAGGGGTTTCCGTCTCAGGATAAGCGTAGCTGGCAACTGACTGGCTAGTTAGAGCTTGTAGCACTTCAGTAGCACTGGCAAAGCGATCGCTTGGTTTCCTTTGGAGCATTCGATCTAGAATGTCTCCTAACCAGGGACTCAGTTCAACTTCTTGTCGCCATTCCCAATTGAGGCTTTGAGGCTCGATTAATTGGGTGGCTTCTTTCCCCGTGAGCAAGACTAATGCGGTGGCAGCTAGGGCATATAAATCGCTATTGGGAGAAGCCATGCCCTGTTGTAATTGTTCTGGGGGAGCATAACCCATCTTACCCCGCGTAGCCGGTACCTTGTTGGTATCAAAAATAGTTCCTTGGAACTCCCTTGCCACTGAC
>JAAHHL010001552.1 GCA_010672185.1 Caldora sp. SIO3E6
TGGGCAAAAGCAGCAGCTAGCAACAGAGTCAGAACAGCTACAAACACAACTAGTGGAGCTAAAGGCTCAACTAACTCAACCTCAACAGCAAAAACAACAGTTGGAGCAGGAGTTAATCACTCTTGAGGCACAAAAACAGCAAGTAGCAACAGAACTCTCCGAACTACAATCTCAACTAACTCAACCTCAACAGCAAAAACAACAGTTAGAGCAAGAGTTAACCACTCTTGAAGGGCAAAAACAGCAACTAGCAACAGAACTCTCCGAACTACAGGTTCAGCTAACTCAACCTCAACAACAAAAACAACAGTTAGAGCAAGAGTTAACCACTCTTGAAGAGCAAAAACAGCAGCTAGCAACAGAACTCTCCGAACTACAATCTCAACTAACTCAACCTCAACAGCAAAAGCAACAATTAGAGCAGGAGTTAACCACTCTTGAAGGGCAAAAACAGCAGCTAGCAACAGAACTCTCCGAACTACAATCTCAACTAACTCAACCTCAACAGCAAAAGCAACAGTTAGAGCAAGAGTTAACTACTCTTGAAGGACAAAAACAGCAACTAGCAACAGAACTCTCCGAACTACAATCTCAACTAACTCAACCTCAACAACAAAAACAACAGTTAGAGCAGGAGTTAACCACTCTTGAAGGGCAAAAACAGCAACTAGCAACAGAACTCTCTGAACTACAGGTTCAGCTAACTCAACCTCAACAACAAAAACAACAGTTAGAGCAAGAGTTAACTACTCTTGAAGGGCAAAAACAGCAAATAGAAGCAGGAATTTCGGAACTAGAAGCTCAATTTACAGCACAATACAATTACAAAGAAATCCTCGATCAAGAAATCAATCAACTTGAGGAGCAAAGAAGAAAACTAGAAGAAGCTTTAAGGGAATATCCTGCACCAACACAAGGGACTCCAGCTGCTGAACCTGTTACAGAAGAATTACTACCTAACGAAGATTTACCGCCTGAATGGGCTACCTTTGCAGCACTGCAGGATAAATTTGAAGACGAAGATGAGATACCCACCGAAGAAATATCAGTAGAATGGGCTGGTATGAAGGCTCAGAAGTCTCAAGAGGCAGAAATTGAAGATGATTTAGCATCTGTATGGACTGAATTTATCTTGGCATTGCCAAAACATCAGTTGGAAACGCTAAAAGTAATTAGCCAAGAAGATGCTCCCACTGATAAGCTCGGTAGCATTGCTCAGGAAAACCAGACAACTCCTGAAGAACTGATTAAGGTTATCAATGGACGGGCACAAAGTGCTATTGGTAATCAGATTATCGAATCCGGTTCTACTCCTCCTACTATTGTAAGTAAGGAATATTCCACCATTCTCCAGCAGATTTTCGAGGTGATTGAATATATGGAGAATTGAGAATTGAGAATTGAGAATCAATTTTCTAAATTATACATTCTCCAACCCATCCCTACAGCTGATCTGGGCGGGTGTGAACAACTTTTCTCCATTCTACATTCTACTGTGGAACAGGCATCTTGCCTGTTGAATATTGTGCCAACGGGTTGAGGGCGCACGTCGGTCATTGGTGTCAACTTAAGGTTAAACCCTTATCCCACTGTTGAATGTTGTGCCAATGGGTTGAGGGCGCACGTCGGTCATTGGTGTCAACTTAAGGTGAAAAGCGCTTGAAGTAGAGGCAATTCATGAATTGCCTCTACCATATTTCTCACAAATTATGCGATCGCAGTGTCATTGGTGACAAGTTAAA
>JAAHHL010001553.1 GCA_010672185.1 Caldora sp. SIO3E6
ATTGCATATCTTACCTAACCCGACTCTACAGGCGCACACCTATCCCATTATGTAAAAGTATACCATTATTTGTAGGGTGTGTTGGGCAAAGAAGGGAGGAAAAACCACAAAGACACAAAGAGCACAAAGTAAGAAAGCTTGTTTGTTATCTTCTTTTTGGGGCATTGTCTCTTTGACAGGATGGTTGGGGTTGCCATGTCTCTTGAGTATTGGCGGTTGGGACGTAGGCAGTGAGGGTCACGTTACCTTGTTCGTCGATAATCCAGCCTTTGGCTTCTACAAGGGGTTGGGAAGAAGAGGTAGGATTGGTTGTTGGGGAAGTGAAGGAATTTTGGCTTGGGATTTCCCTTCGACCTGTCCCCGCGTCTCCGTGTCCCCGCGTCTGCTGAATGCTGTTAACAGGTGTACCTAAATCAGCCATAGCTCGCTGTGAGCTTAGCATATCTGTGGGGCTAGGGGGCAGTCCGTCCCTTCCTGTTACTGTAAATTCATTCCTGCCGCTTCCAGTTGGGGAGCAGGTTTGGTCGAGTTGAGGGGCTACGGTGTCAATGGGAAGTTCGCTTAATCCCTGGGTGGGGTCAATATTTAACTGAGTGATGTTGACTGTACCGGATAATCCGAATTGGGAACTAGCGGTAATGTCACTTTTGGGTGTGCGCTTTGGACGGAACTCTAACCCAAAGATACCTTGAGTCGTAATGTTAATATTCCCACCGTTACCGAGAAAGGCGTCGGCAATGATGTCGCTATTTTCGGAAGGGACAGCAATGACAAATCCTGCATTAATAGTAATGTTGCCGCCATTGCCGGGATTGGCCTTATTGCCTGCTTCGGCTGATATCAGGCTATTGTGACGCATCAACAACCAATCTTCTACCTGTAATATAATGTTTCCGCCTTCGACAGATGTGGCTTCAGCAAGAAGTTTTCCTTGATTGTCGAGTAAGACTCGGTTGGCAATGATTTCTATGTTCCCTGCTTTGCCTGTGCCTGTGCTACTAACGACAACTTGAGCGCCATTAGTGAGGGAAAAGGAGTCGGCATTGATGGAGATACTGCCTGCATTCCCGACTCCTTCCGCTTCCACATCGTTAAAGATGACTGCTAAATCAGACAACTCAACAGCGCCTGAGGTTTGTATAGAGATGTTGCCTGCATCTCCCTCTCCAAAAGTACTGCTAGATATTTCTGCTCCATCTTTGACGGATAAGGAGCCAGATCTGATGTTGATGTCGCCTGCTTTACCCCTTGTTCCTAGTAGCAAGTCGGTGAAAATCGCACTGCTAAAGTTGCCCAATTGACCGGCTATGATAACTGCTCCTTGCACATCAATATCGACCCTGCCACCATTGCCTTGTCCAGCGTTTTGACCATTTTGAGCTTGACGCACTAGGCTTTGTACTTGAGCACCATTAGTGATGGATAAGGAGTCGGCTTTGATGGAGATTAAACCTGCATCCCCTTCTCCTCCCGCTTCCACATTGTTGAAGATGAATGAGTTCCCATCTAACTCAACAGCACCTGAGGTTTGTATAGAGATGTTGCCTGCATCTCCCTGCCCAGAGGTACTGCTAACTAGTCTTGCACCATCTGTGAGGGAAAAGGAGCCAGATCTGATGTTGATGTTGCCTGCTTGACCCTTTGCTCCCGGTGCCAAGTTGGTGAAAATCGCACTGGGACTTTTCCCCACTCCAGCGATGGTAACTGCTCCTTGCACCTCAATATCGACCCTGCCACCA
>JAAHHL010001554.1 GCA_010672185.1 Caldora sp. SIO3E6
CTCCCTCCTGAGCTCGTAATAATCTTCAGCACAGTTTTCTCACCGATTATCTCAAAAGCTCTCCTGCCTTCCTTCAGCATCCCATCGAAATCAGCAGCCATTAGTTGATAATAGAGCACCCCAGGACTAATCTCTGCTAGTTGCTTCAGTGTTGCCTCTGGAGACAAATCACTCTTTGCCAAAAGCGTTGGATTAGTGGTAATACCCTTCACCCATCCCAATTTTTGGGCTACCAAGGCTTCATTTATTAGTGCCGAATCAAGATAAATTGCCATGATTGGTTGCTGAAAGATTGGTAGTAGATAGTAGGTTGGGTTAAGGTTAGCGCAACCCAACACAAATGCCTTAGAATTGTTGAGTTTCATTTCCTCGAGCTTTCTGGGAAAATGCCCTAACACCTAATACCTAATCAATAGGTTTAAGCCGCGTCACCTTGAGATTAAAGTTTCCGCCACCAGTTTCGCCGAAAGCACGTACTCGGATAATGTACTTCCCAGTTTCAGAAATCCTGTAAAACAACAAAGAATTGGTACTACCGTCAGGACCATCATCATTTTCAGCAACTTTCGAGCCATCAGATGCCATGAGTGTGATAATAGTATCAAAATTGTCGGAAATCAGGTCAATAGAAACTTGATCCCCTTCTTTTAATTGCACTGTGTAATCCCGGGCAAACCCACCATCACCGGTAGGAATATCCTTATCCGAGAGCATATCAGAGATTTCTTTACTGTCAGGAATCTGAATTGGACGATACAGATCATGCTCCTGCCCTCTAGCTGCGGTTGCAGTTAAGCTCATCATCAAAAAACTTGCTCCAAACAACAGAGCCAAGTTAAACCGACTGGCAAAAGCGTTATTCATAGAGAAATTGATCGTTCAAGCTGTGATGGCTCAATTCTGACAGCTCTTATCCCATTCAAGCAAGGGAGCAGGGCTAATCAATAGTAGCAAGTTTGGCTTGCATAAGGCTTGCTGAATAAGTAACAAGTAACAAGTAACAAGTAACAAGTTAAGGCAAAATAGTCGTTGTCAAGGCAACAGGGGAGAGGAAATAACGCTATTATTAGACATAGGTCTCTATTGTACCCAACCCGCACTCAAAACAACCGTCAAGCCAATAAAGATAATCGCCAATGTCCAAGTAACCCGGTTAAGAGCTGTCTCTGCACTCTTGGCGCTGGTAAACAGTTGGGCTTGACCACCAATACCACCAATACCATCTCCTTTAGGGCTATGGAGCAATACCAATACAATTAAGCCAATGGCAGACACCGCCCAAATAATTTGTAAGAGTTGATAAATTGTCATAATTTAGATGGGGAATAGAGTGAGCAACAGTAGTTATAGAGACAGTCGCACAGGTGTCCGATTGGCTCTAACATCAAATTCTACAGGTTTAATCATCGAACTGCCCGTCATTTCTTTCGGTTGAGGCAATTGTAGGATTTCTAGGATTGTAGGCGCAATATCCGCCAAACAACCGTCGTTACGTAGGTTCACTTCTGTCCCATGACCAGGGATTTTTAATTTTTCCCCCTCTACCAGAATAAAAGGCACTGGATTGGTTGTGTGAGCAGTCCAAGGATTACCTGCCTCATCCCACATACACTCAGCATTACCATGATCCGCAGTAATCAGAGCCGTGCCACCAGCTTTACTGATACCTGGAATTAACCTTCCTAAGCATTTGTCCACCGTCTCCACTGCTGCTACGCTGGCTTCAAAATTCCCAGA
>JAAHHL010001555.1 GCA_010672185.1 Caldora sp. SIO3E6
TCTAGTACTGGTGCAGTCTGGTCAATATTAGGTAGACTGAATTTTTGTGTCTGAGTATTGTTGAACTCGAGCAACTCGTCATGCACTAACTCCGCCAGTTTTGCCATCGCTAACTGGGGACGAGGATCACGACTTCCATGAGAGATTAACAGATAAGCAGTTGATGACAACTTTACTTCTAATGTGAATTATAGCAAAAGGCAGAGGGCAGAGGGCAGTTCGGCAAAGCCGTTGCCGCAGGCTAGGCTCCAAGGGAAAAGATTGACAGGTAAGGGTTTCAGTATTTGGCTTTGTCCTAATAGCCTTGGCGACTGCTATAAATTGTACATATTGTAGGGGCAGGTTTAGCAACAATCTAGGCCATTTGACCCAAATATTCCTTACCTAACACCTACCACCTAACACCTAACACCTAACTTAATCATCCCACCAACTAGAGCGCCATGCGGCTTCGGCGAGGGCAACAGCTTGCTCTCGTTGGACTTTTGTATACCTTTTCCCTAGTTTATTCAGCTTAGCTGTAAGTTGCCGAATCTGGTTGCGTCCAACATTTAAGGCAGGATCAGCAAACTCAATCTCTGATAAACGTAGGTGAATCGCAATGATGCGGGTAATTTTTGGGTCTTCATCATCTTCATCACTATCCGTTCCCATCATTAAGTTTAAAAGATTGGGTGAGCTGGCTGTAGTTTCAGCAGAACTTTCAACTTTGGCAGCGGCTTCTAATACTGCTGTTGATAATTTTTCCGGTAACATGCCATTCTTGTGCAGCAGATGATTGGCTTCTAGGGAAATATGTTGCAGGGTTTTGACAATTGCCTTTTCCTGCTGTTCTTGCCATTCTAACAACTGCTCTAGTTTAGTGAGCTCTTTCTTTTTGCTTTGGGTATTTTCTGAGGCATCTGTTAAGTCACTTAAGTTTACCAGCATTTCAAAAGCTCTAAGCAACTGTTTTTGGTTGGTGGGGAAGGGTAAGTCGTCACTATCGAGCTCTAACTGCTCAGGAGTGGATGGCTTTGATTCCTCACTTTCTGGGGTTGAATCTGGGGTTGAATCTGAGGATTGCTCTGGGTTTGAGAGCAATCTTTCTTGAGCTCCCTGTGCCAACTCCTTGATTTGCTGCTGCAACTGTTGTCGGTTACTGAGAGATAAAGCTAAAAAAGACTCAGGATATCCTTGAGTACAAACTTGATAACTCGCCATAATCAGCTGCTGCCGCACAGTTTGACCCAATAAGGTTAGATACTGGGAGTAAGTACTCTGGAGTTCTTGGGTCAACAGAACTAACTTTCCCTCTAGTACTACCAAATCTTGCTCAATTTGCTCAACTGGTCTGATCATAGTGCTGCTGGTTATCCAACTTGAACATTGAAGTTAGACTTTACTACAGGATATCGACTGAGAACAAAAACGGATCATTTTTGTCATTGGTCATTGGTCATTGGTCATTGGTCATTTGTTCTTGGTCATTTGTCCTTGGTCCTTGGTCCCAAGACTGCTCGGATAAGCTTGAATCCCTCTCCCTCTCTTTCCTTCCTCCCACACCTCCCACACTCCCCACACTCCCCACACTCCCCACACTCTCTTAACCGAGCAGTATTGTCCTTTGTATTTTGTACTAATATCGTTACTGCTCCAGGCATCCTCACTAAACCTCATCAATCCTAAGTTGAAAATCTGGTTTGCAACTGCTGCATTAACCAATTTGCTGCAGCCGTATTCGTTTCTGTCGTCAAC
>JAAHHL010001556.1 GCA_010672185.1 Caldora sp. SIO3E6
TTGCGCAACTTAATTGTTGCTTTGTCTAGGTCTCGGAAGAATTGCCATGAACTTACCAAAAGTAGTCATTCTATGTTTCCAGATGTCAACATAGATGAAGCAGCTTCATCCCTAAAAAATAATGGTTGTTATATAGGGATTAGTCTACCCCAAGACATTTTACAAGAACTCCAAGAATTTGCTCACTCTGCTACTTGTTACGGTGATAGAAATTGGGAATTTGGCTTCAAGTATCATCAAAAGGAAGAAGTAGAAGCAAGAGTGGGTCAAAAATTTAAGAAGGGCAGTTACATGGGTAATGTGGAAAATTGTCCAGCCTTCCAAAAGATAAAAAATGATCCAGTATTATTAGCAATTGCTGCTAAGTATTTAGGTTCTGAACCACAATTTGTAGAACACGAACTATGCTGGAGCTTTCCCATTGAAGCAACATTGTTTGAGCAACTCAAAATAGCTCAAGTATTTCATTATGATATAGATGACTATCGGTGTATCAAGTTCTTCTTCTATTTGACTGATGTCGATTTCTCTAGCGGTCCTCATGTCTGTATTAGCGGCACTCACAAGAATAAAAAGTTGTTACACCAGATTATAGGTGAACGTTGTGCCAGTATCGATGATCAAAAACTTATTGATTATTATGGCCTGGAGAAAGTGACGACTATCTTAGGAGCAGCTGGTTCAGGATTTGTGGAAGATGTCTTGGCTTTTCATAAAGGCATTCTTCCCACCGAGAAAGAACGCTTGCTTTTACAGCTGGAATTTACTATAAATAAGTATCAAGGCGTTAGACATTGCTAACTGGGCGGATGCTCTCGCAAGAAACTTATGGGTGAGCGAAAAAAAGGGTGGGGAGTTGAGGGAGAAGATAAAACTTATAATTTTCGGACACAAAGCTCAAGAAATCCCACCCAAAATCTCGTTCACCCGAAACTTATATGCATCACTCTCAGGATTGTTTTAACAATTAGGGTGTATGAGAAACTACCCTATATTTGCTGACTAGGCTCTGGAACAAATCGACTGAGTAAACCAGATACTAAAGATAGTGCGATCGCACCGAAAAAGGGAGGCCAAAAACCTTGTACTGTAAAAGCTGCAGGACTTAGATATCCAACTAAGGAAAGGCAGATAGCATTTACTACCAACAGAAACAGTCCTAGGGATAGGATAGTCAAAGGCAAAGTCAGAACCTGTATAATAGGTTTGACTATCGCATTGACTAATCCCAGTACGACTGCAGCAATTAAAGCATCAGAAAAGCTGCCAATCTCAATACCTGGGATAAATTTGGCTGTAATCACCAGTGAGATGGCAGTCACAAGCCAAGTCAAGAGGAAATTCAACATCTTTTTATCATAAAGATCACTTTACTGATGATCTTAGCAATTGTTGTTTGTTGTTTGTTGTTTGTCATTGGTCATTGGTCATTTGTCATTTGTCGTTTGAGAATTGGGAATTGGGAATTGGGAATTGGGAATTGGGAATTGGGAATTGGGAATTGGGAATTGGGAATTGGGAATTGGGAATATCTTCCCTTGTCTCCCTTGTCTCCCTTGTCTCCCTTGTCTCCCTTGTCTCCCTTGTCTCCCTTGTCTCCCTTGTCTCCCTTGTCTCCCTTGTCTCCCTTATCTCCCTTATCTACCCCAACTCCCCACACTCCTCCGGCTATTCACTCAGACTGTTGAGGTTTAGGAGAAATACTGGGAGTAGCAGCTGTTTTGAGCTGAATGAAA
>JAAHHL010001557.1 GCA_010672185.1 Caldora sp. SIO3E6
TAAACTTAACCTCTGGTGTACGGCGTAAGCGAATGCGTTTACCCAATTCCCTACGGACATAACCTGTGGCAGACTCTAATCCTGCCATAGTTTCTGTTCTTGCCTCATCAGTGCCATAAATTGACATAGTCTGCTGCTGAGGTACTGCAAGAACTGAATGCAGAGGGCAGAAGGCAGAAGGCAGAAGTTAAGGAGCAAGTTGGCAAGGTAGAAGAAAATGATAACTGTTTATCCGAACTTGATGTTACTGCACTAAAGCCAGTAGAGGTTGGCTATTTATGGGGTTATGCTGACAATACAGGAAGAGTAGTTATTAAACCGCAGTTTCATTGTGCTGGGCACTTTTCCGAAGGGCTAGCTGCAATCATGATTGACTATAAATGGGGTTATATTGACAGTACAGGAACGGTAGTTATCCAACCAAAGTTTGAGGAACAATTTAAGGAGTATAACAGTTTTCCAGAAAGGCTAGGTATGCCCGTGTATTACCCAGAGTCCCACAGGAAAGACTTTTTTGCCAGAATTATTGCAAGAGAGTTTTCTGAAGGGTTGGCAGTTGCTTGGACTGACGGCAAGTGTGGCTTCATTAACAAGATAGGGCGAATGGAAATCCAGCCTCGGTTTGATAATGCTAGAAGTTTTTCCAATGGGCTAGCACAGGTCAAGATTGGCTCGAAGTATAGTTATATTAATAGATCCGGGCAGTTAATCAGTCAAATGTTTGATAGTGTTGAGAGCTTTTCTGAAGGGTTAGCATTGGTCAAAATTGACTCTAAGTACGGCTATATTAATAGATCCGGACAGCTAGTCAGCCAAGTGTTTGATTATGTTGAGAGCTTTTCTGAAGGGCTAGCATTGGTCAAAATTGACTCTAAGTACGGCTATATTAATAGATCCGGACAGCTAGTCAGCCAAGTGTTTGATTATGTTGAGAGCTTTTCTGAAGGGCTAGCATTGGTCAAAAGTGACTCTAAGTACGGCTATATTGATACAAAAGGAAAAGTAGTAATTAAGCTTCAGTTTGATTTTGCTCATAGCTTCTCTGAAAAACTAGCATTGGTTAAAATTGATTTCAAGTATGGCTATATTGATACAACCGGGCAAGTAGTGATTCAGCCCCAGTTTGATTTTGCTCATAGCCTTTCTCAAGGACTGGCAGCAGTCAGAATTGACAATAAGTGGGGTTATATTGACAATAATGAAAAAATGGTTATCCCAGCCAAGTTTGAGGCGGCTGAAAGTTTTTACCAAGGTAAGGCAAGGGTCAAGATAAAAAAGAAGTTGCTGGGAATAATACCGATTGGTGAAAAGTCACGCACTATCAACACGGAAGGAAATCCTATTGATTAGATTGCTTACTGTAGGGTGGGCATTGTCAACAATCTCGCAACAGCGGCTACCAACTTAAGGCGGGACACTTCATATAGCAAGGACTTCAGCCTTTGGACAATTGAGCTATTCTCGGTGGGAATTTTGTCCCGGTTTACGCTGGTAGCCGACGCGATTTTTACTCAAGTCAGCAGTGATGGCAAAGTTCTCATTATTAAAATGAACAGTATCCCTTCCTGCACCACCATCGAAGTAATCTACACCAGCACCACCAAAAAGGTGATCAGTCCCCTCACCGCCAAAGAGGATATCGCTGCCATTACCCCCATAAAGTTGATCATTTCCCTCACCACCATCGAGGTTGTCACTACCATCATCCCCATAGAGAAGATCATCTCCCGTCTCT
>JAAHHL010001558.1 GCA_010672185.1 Caldora sp. SIO3E6
TGGGAATCTCTCCGACCTGGATTGAGCGACGCCAATAAAGTGTCAATTTTTGAAAAACAAGCTGGTAGCTACCACCTTTTGCAACAAGCCCTCATCGCCCAGAATCAGACCACAGTTGCATTGGAAATTGCTGAACGAGGTCGAGCCAGAGCCTTTGTGGAATTATTGGCTTCCAGGTTAGGTTCCCAATCCGCTGAACAATTCGAGGCATCCCAACCACCCACTATCGAGCAAATTCAACAAATTGCTAAGGAGCAAAATGCCACACTGGTTGAATATTCAATCATTACAGAGCCGTTCCAAGTTCAAGGTCAAGAACAATGGCGTCAATCTCAACTCTATATTTGGGTCATCCAGCCTACAGGGAAAATCACATTTCGCCGAGTAGACCTCACAACTTTGGATATCCCTCTACAAGACCTCGTTCCCAACTCCCGTCAATCCCTTGGTGTCAGAAATCGGGGTCAAATCTCAACCCCAGCTTATGCCCCTGGCGACTTGGTCAAGCTGAACTCTGATGCTCCTGATTATGAACCTTGGGAGGTAGTAGCAGTTAATGCTTTGAATGGTATCCTCTCCCTCACCCAATCCTCCTTTCCTGAAGGTGTGACCATAGACCGCCCTGTTACCGATGTCACAGCCAAAGTTGAGTCTCGCCGCGCCAATCACTCTCGCTTGCAGAAACTCCATCAACTGCTCATTGAACCGATTGCTGACCTATTGCCCACTAAACCAGAAACCAGTGTCATCTTCATACCCCACAAAGAAATATTTCTAGTTCCCTTTCCCGCACTGCAAGACGCTGCAGGGAAATACTTAATCGAGAAACATACTATCCTCACCGCCCCTGCCATTCAAGTGCTGGACTTAACCCACAAACAGCGGCAACACGTTTCCAGTTCAGCCAAGGACATCCTGGTAGTGGGTAATCCCACCATGCCCCAAGTTTCCTTCGAGCCTGGAGAACCCCCTCAACCTTTAGCTCCTCTCCCCAATGCTGAACAAGAAGCACAGGAAATTGCTCGGCGATTGCGAACTAAAGCCATAACTGGCAGCCAAGCCACCAAAGCCGCTGTTGTCACCCAACTACCAAAAGCAAGGATAATTCATCTAGCTACCCATGGGTTACTTGATGACACCCAGGGCTTAGGCAGTGCAATAGCCCTAGCTCCTTCCAGCAAGGATAATGGTCTACTCACCGCTCAAGAAATCATCGACATGAACCTTAATGCTGAATTAGTCGTCCTCAGTGCCTGTAATACAGGTCAGGGTCGCATCACTGGCGATGGGGTGATTGGGCTATCTCGTTCCTTAATTGCTGCTGGTATTCCCAGTACCATCGTCTCCCTATGGACTGTGCCCGATGCCCCTACAGCCGACTTAATGACTGACTTTTACAAAAATCTCCAGCACACTGGTGACAAAGCACAAGCCTTGCGCCAAGCGATGCTGACAACTATGCAACAACACCCTAACCCCAGAAATTGGGCAGCTTTCACCCTCATTGGTGAGTCTCAATAGTGACTCTTCACTGTTGCCTGTTGCCTACTTTCAAGTCAGAAGGCAGGAGGCAGAAGGAGCCGAGGTTCGGAAGAGCCTCGTAAATAGGGCTTGCTGCATAAGTGTGTAAGCCATGCCAGACTTAGGTTTCAATTCTTTTGCGAACCAAAATAGTCCAAGGTTTTTGCATTTTTTACTTCAAAAACCTTGCACCATTGTAGGGAAATACCT
>JAAHHL010001559.1 GCA_010672185.1 Caldora sp. SIO3E6
TAAAACCTAACACCTACCACCTACCACCTACCACCTACCACCTCCACCTACCACCTAATTAAGCAGCTGAAAACGATAGGAAGTACCGTAGCCAGAACCTTCAAAGGGAATGCCACCAGTGCGATGAATAAAGATGAGGAAAGTCAAGCTAATCAGTAGCTGTACTAGGACAATTGCTAGCAAGAGCTTGATTTTATGGCGATACAGCTGAGCTAGCCAGATGTAGGGAAAGGGAAAAACTAAAGCCATATAATAAGGAGGGACATTAACGGCTAGTAAGGTAAAAGTTCCACCGACGCCAAATCCTAAAGCCTTAAGGTACAAATTGAGTTGAGCATTTTCTCGGTTAGTTAAAGATTGTAGCCGCTGCCTTAGACTTCTGGCAAAAGTCGATAATTGATTGTAGGTGCTAAGCACTGGCGCTGGCAGATTGCTGATAAAATCAGGTCTTGGCTTTGTAAATGCTAGACTCTTCCGGAATTTATGCAAGAAACCTCTTCTTCTCGACTTGAACCATCTGTAGCAAGGATAGATACCAATACCTACCAAAAATAAATGAGCCGGAACCATCAGACAAGTAGGAATACCGAAAATTAACGGTTCCCGGAGAAAGTCTTGCCAGAAAAAATCTTTGAGGGAATAACTCAGATTAATTCCTAGGGCAGTAGTTAACCATTGGCTGTAAAATTTAGGTACTAACAGACCTAAAATAGAGGAACGAGAACCTTGCCATTGAGGTAAAACTTCCCATAACCACAGCAGAAGAGGAATGCTTCCTAGGGCAGTTCCCAAAATATAGCCCATCCAGGCTATTTTCTTGAGTATTCTTTTTCTCCCATCATGCCAAAGAGTCCAGCAAAAAATGCCGATAACGACAAAAAATCCCCCCATATGAACTTGTCCACTGCAAATACCAGCGATTCCCCATAAAAAACTACCCCAGAATTTTTGCCTAAACCAGTGACCAAGAAAAATTAAAAAACAAAATGGAGCCAGGAGATCCGGTATCCAGATTTTCCGAGAGAGGATAATAGCTAAAGGGTTAACACTAGCGATCGCTAAACCCCATAACCAAGTATGCCTTTCTTCCTGGCCAATTTGCCGAAGGACAAAAGCGAAGAAGAGCCAAAGTGCTGCTATATTCAGTAACTGTACTCCCCGAGCCATAGATACTGGATCATCAACAAATTTAGCGATCGCAGCAAAGCACCAAACTCCCATACCAGGATTAGGAATCCCAATCGAACTTTGTATCCCTGATATCGGCAGAGGTATTGTACCATTAACAATCTGTTGCGCCTGGTTAAACATCCACTGTTCTTCACTCTTCCACTCCATATCAGCTGCCCATAGTAGCCGCAGCAGGCTACCGATGATCAAGAAGCCAATAATTACCAATAGTTGTAATTGGTTGTTTGTAATTGGTTGTTTGTTGTTGGTTGTTTGTGGTTTGGCGTTAATCATTAAATTGGTTTTACAGCAAAATCCCCTAAGGTGATGGTGAAACCTGGTTGCTTACTAGAGGCGACAAAGGTAATAATTACCTCACAGGCAACAGCAACTGTCAGCATAACTAAATTTCTGGCCAGTGGATAGTCGCAAACATCATCATTGGTAGGTGAGGGAACTCGATAATCCTCATTCCAGATGATTTCAGCATAGTCACGCTCTAATCCTACATGGAGACAAGGCAACTGAGACTCCTGGCAGTAGTCTTTCACTGCTTGA
>JAAHHL010000156.1 GCA_010672185.1 Caldora sp. SIO3E6
GAGGCAGAAGGCAGGAGGCAGAAGGCAGGAGGCAGGAGGTTAGGAAGGAGGCAGGAGGCAGAAGGCAGGAGGCAGGAGGCAGAAGGCAGGAGGCAGGAGGAAAGAGAAACAATTCTCAATTCTCAATTCTCAATTCTCAATTCTCAATTCTCCATTAATCCTTATCTGTATTATCCGACTGCTCAGCAATTTGCAGACCATGATAAGTTGCGATCGCAGAAAGTTCCACAACTTGGAGCCAAGGCACAATATCTTTAACCGACACCTCGAAGCAGCCGGAACTAAGCCAAACTACGGAAACGGAGAAAATACCGACAGAGCTTGATTTGAGAAAACGATTCATTTGCTTTGTGTTCCCTGTTACAACACCTCTGTTTATGTATCCCTCCTCTGGCGAGAAATTCTGAGAGACGCACCTACCGAAGGATGCCCGTGGTGCCGTGACACACCTAAAACTGTGCAATAAATTTTTCTCCCTATCTCCCTATCTCCCTCAGCTTCCTCAGCTCCCTCAGCTCCCTCAGCTCCCTCAGCTCCCTCAGCTCCCTCAGCTCCCTATCTCCCTCAGCTCCCTCAGCTCCCTCAGCTTTCTTCTGTAATGGAGAGGATCAGAATTTTTTCTCGGATAGTCCGATATCTATATAGAGGTTCTTGATCTTGATCAAAACTCTGTATGGTTTATTCAATACACCCCTTTCCAATGCGTAAATTTTTGAACAGGACAGTCAGTTATGAACGAGGGGCAACTCTTGGAGTTGATTACACAAGTGCAAAATCTGAAGCTAGAGGTTGCTCAACAAAAGCCAGGAAGCTTGGAGTGGGAACAAGCCATGAATCGCTTGCGGAAATCTATTGATCGACTACTCTTGGAAATTCCCAAACTACCAGGGTTAGTCAGACGCGATCACCAGGATTATGAGGAAGTGTTAGATGATACCTTAATTGAGGTCTCTAAGCGCATCAGTGAATTTCAGCCACAGCAGGATTCGATAATAAAGAGTTTCGTGGCATGGATTAACTACAAGTTGCGCTTGAAATACCGGATTACAGAATTGTATTCCCAGGGGAAACAAGCCCGGGTAATTTCCCTCGATCAGCTTTTGACAGCTCAAGGGGATCAAACTTTACTAAACACTGACGGTGCTTACCTTGATTCTCCAGAACTAGAAGCTAGCATTGCCCAACGAGTATGGGAATATATTAACCAAGATCCAGAAGGAAAACTGCGAAACTGCACTCTACAGCGATACCCGGATTGTAACGCTCAGGCAGTTGCCAAAATCTTGTACTCGAGTGACTCCTACAAAGCTAACGGTCAAGCTAATCTAAAGGCACTTGCTCAACACTTCAAGATTCCGTACAAAACATTTTACAGCTATTGGAAAAAACACTGTCAACCTCTCCTGTCAGAAATTGCTAAAAAGCTAGGTAATTCCACGGAGGACTCTTATGAATAGCACAGAAATACCAATGGTTAACATTCCACTTGCTAGTAAAGCTCATCAACTTGCTGGGCAGTTTGCCGCTGAACAAATTTCTGCGGATAAAAGCAAACAGGTTTATCTCAATACCCTGTCGGTTTATGCAGTTTCCCGCTACCTTAAACGGCTGCAAGTCAAGACTGACTTGAGTCAAGGAGATAGTTGGAATGCTGGGATGCGACTTTTCTTTGATGTAGCGGATTTGGTATTACCAGGTATTGGTAAATTAGAGTGCCGTTGGGTAAAGCCTGGGGATACAACTTGTGCTCTGCCTCCGGATGTCACTGAAGACCTAATTGGTTATTTAGTAGTTCAATTTAAAGAAAATCTTGAGCAGGCACAGCTACTGGGATTTTATCCTGCTGTTGCTGGCACTAATCCACCAGAGCTAATTAAGCTCAAGGAACTTAAGTCCGGGGAGTTCTTTATTGACCATATCACTAAGCTAGAAGCCGCAAGAATTCGCCGCCGACAGGAAAGCGTTATACGAGCTAAACGAATCAATTTAACCAATGCCAATAATCTTGCTTCTGGGCAACCCAAAGTGGAGGAGAATAATTTAGGCCAATGGTTAAAAGGTATTGCTGAACAGGGATGGCAGACTTTTGAAGAAGTTTTTAGCCCTCCTGTTTTATCTACGGCTTATACCATGAGGGAAGATGCCACCAAGGACTCGATTGTTCTGAATGACTCGATTGTTCTAGTAGTGACTTTGACTCCTATCACCGAACAAAAAGTTGGTGTTCGGGTACAACTGCACTCTTGTGTAGAGAAACTCCTTCTACCAAAAAACCTTCAGATAATGATTATCGATCAATCTGGAAAAATTTTTAAGCAGAAGCCAATGGAACAAGATGGTAAGTTGTTAGAAGCAGAAGTGTTTAGTGCTCAGAAGGGAGAAAGATTTACTGTTAAAGTAGTTGAAGGAGATAATATTTATCTGGAGGATTTTTTCCTAGATTTCCATTCCTGAAGGGGTAAGGCAATGCAGGTAACTCTCAGTCAAGAGGAATTTGACCATGAGCGTGGATATCGATTCACGCTCGAGATTAAAGATGCTCATGGAGGAGCCAAGGTGAGGAGAATAAGAAATTGGTTACCCCCAGCTCCTGATATAATTCGTGATTGTCAACATTGTCAGAAATCGTCTCACAGACTACATCGGATGCGAAGTAATTTGCGCCTGGAAAAACTAGACGATAACGAAGTAGAAAACCCGATTTCATATCCTGATGAGGTAATCCAACAGGCACAAGAGGAATATGCTCGATTAATTAAGCAGCGCAATCAAGATGTTAATTATTGGCTCAACTCGGAGAGTTTCCGCGATGTCAGGCAAACGATTCTTGACTACTCAACAGAGCAAGAAGAAATTGTAGTTTTGATTAGAACAAACAGTGATCTGCAACGGTTGCCTTGGGCAGCTTGGGATTTGACTCAAAGACGACCAGAACTTGAATTTGTGCTGCTTCCACTAGAAAATGAATGATCTTTTTTCTCAATAAAGATGATGCATCAATCTTTGTCAACTTTCTCTCCCACTTATTTACCCTCTAGGTTTCGGCTATTAGCCATTTTAGGAAATAGTCAAGGCATCAATCTTACAGAAGATGAACAAAGCTTAAAGAATTTGCCCTATGTTGAGATTGAGTGGCTAAAGGAGCCTTCAAGACAAGAATTACACTCGATGCTGCACAGAAAAAAATGGGATATTTTATTTTTTGCTGGACATAGTAGTAGTGAAGAGGACTTAACAACTGGGAATATTGCTATCAACTCCCAGAATAGCCTCAATCTTCATCAGTTCAAACATACTTTAAGAGATGTTCAACAAAATGGTTTAAAGTTAGCAATTTTTAATTCCTGTGATGGTTTGGGCTTAGCCAACGCTCTGGTAGATTTACGAATCCCATATATTATTGTTATGCGGGAGCCAGTGCCAGACCAAGTTGCCCAAAATTTTTTACAATTTTTTCTGGAGAGTTTTTCCACAGGAATCTCTTTATATAAAGCATTCCGTCAAGCCAGAAAAAAGTTAGAGTCTTTAGAGTATCCTGGTGCAATTCAAATACCGGTAATTGTTCAACATCCTACCGCTCAACCTTTAATATGGCCACAATATCAACCCTCCCGTGTTGAGCAATTTGTAACCCTTATATTGAAACAATATTTAAGGATAACATTGACAACAGTCCTGTTAGTGGGATTGGTCACTTCCGTTTTTATTTTATCTCCCTATAGTGAGTTTTTATGTGAGCCCATAGGCAACTGTAATACTCGAGTAATGGAACATAGAATTACTAAGACTCTTGGACAGGTGAATAACTTAAATGATGCAGCTCAATCGATTGCAGAAATTGAAGAGGCAAAAAAAATATTAAACTCTATAGCAGACAAAATAAATACTCTTTCTCCTGAAAATGAAGTCTATATAGCTTATATAAATATGAACAATAAGCTATATAACCGTTTAGGCAAAGAAAACAACAACCAACAACTACTGACAGAAGCCACAAAAGTTGCACAAAAAGCAATTGATGATATCAATCAATATTCAACGGTTGATGAAATGAAATTTGCAGTAACACAATTGCGAAAATCTACAGTAAAGTTACAAGAAATTACATCCAAATCACTATTTAACAATCGTTCAAAGAAACTACAACAAAAATATGAAGAGAAAATCAAGGACTTTAATAAACAAATCGAAGACAAGTGCAAATATCGAGGTCATTGGCAGCCAAAATGCTAGTTTAAATTATAGTAGGATTACCATGAGTAAAAAAGCATTTACCCCAATATTTACAGCTCTTGTCGCAGTTACAGGAGTTACAGTTGCTACGGCTCAGTCTAGTCTTGCTCAAAATCAGGATAGTGTCAGCTTTATGTGTAAAGATGACGGTATTCAACCTGTAACCAAAGCTCGAACTCCAGTAACTATAGCACGAGGTCCGATAGGAGAAATTCCCGTAATTTACTGGACAAGGACGATGGGAGGTTTAACTCCAAAGGAGAGATGTGAGCAAGTCTCCAATAAATTTGATAGGTTGCACAAAAAAGGGGATTTAGAGTATATAACCTCTGGATATATGGACGGACAGCCTGCTATTTGTACGGCAAATAGTCCTGGAAGTAACTGTGAAGAGGAGCTCTTGACATTGAGCTCTCAGGATAACCCCAGAGAAGTCTTAAACACATTATTAAAAGTTAAAAAATTGGGTTCTCCAGCGCTTCTAATTTGAATGACCGGTTACATTTATCTTGGCAGAATTTTATGAACAGAATGGGTTACATTATCTTCAGTAAATGCTATACTACATGTAGGACTTGCTGCATAAGTATAGAAGCCATACGGCACAACGGTTTCAATCTTTTTTTCCAAAATTCAGTCCAATTAAAATATCGATAGACTCAAACATATTGGACTTTCACGGGAAATCCCTGGGCAACCATGGGAAGATGCAAGTGCTCAAAACTAGGATAAGTTCTTCAGAACTTGTTACCTTTTTACTTCACAATTCCAAACCAGAATCAATAGACTTATTCAGCAAGTCCTAGATAGCTTCGTTGGAATCTTTCACCAGGAGACACATGAATAACGGCACTACCAAAAAATTACTTACCTCAATCTTGACAGCCCTTGCTGTGGCTACAGGATTTACATTTACTACTGGTCAGCCTAGTCCCGCTCAGGATAGTGGGCGTGCCAGCTTTAGTTGTAAATATGACGGTATTCACCCAGTAACAAAAGCCCTAACTCCAGTAACAGTAGCACGAGGCCCAATAGGAGAAATTCCAGTAGTTTATTGGGTTCGTCCCTTGGGTGGTTATAGCCCAGAAGAACGATGCTATATGGTATCCAGTAAATTTGATAGTTTACAAAAAAAAGGTGCTTTAGAGTACATTAGCCATGGAATGATGGGCGGACAGCCTGTTATTTGCACAGCAAATTATAATGGAGATAACTGTGTAGCACAGCTCTTTACCCTGCATCCTGAAGATAGTCCCAAAGAAGTGTTAGAGCAATTATTAGGGGTTCGGAATCTTGCTTCAGAGGCAGCGTTTATGGCAGGAGCAATTCAGCGGGTAAACGGCACTTACTATATCGATGTGCCCCTCTTCCTCGATTACAGAAAAGGAGAACAGTAAAACAAAAATTCTCTTAATCCTTCAGAGGAGTGGCTTTGCACACCTTAAATGATGGAATAAATGTAGGTTGGGTCGAGGCAACAATACCCAAAACAGTCCCCTAAGAGAGTTGGGTGTAGCGATCAGCTGCGCTGGTGCCGTAGGCAATCGCGTCATATTCTGTTGGGTTTCACTCCGTTGCACCTTAAATCTTACAACATTCTCGATAACCCACCAGGGAATGGAGCAAGATCTGAGCCATTGGTGTCAACTTAAGATGAAACCCTTATCCCGCCTGGAACTTAAGTTCCAGGCTAATAGCTCAAGTCATCTAAAGATGACTCAATTTTTCCTAAAATCTTCAGTCCACTTGAGTGGACTTTAGCTATTAGCCCAGAACTTGAGTTCTGGGTGAGTGTGGAAACTAGTCGTTAAGCTATCCCTTGTCTAAGTTGACACTACATTTTTAGTTGTGCCACAGCAATAAGACGTTGATACCCTCCGAATGCTCCCGTAGAAAACGCAGCGGTACTAGCTTTAGTTTACTCAAACACAATAGATCAACTTGAAATGAATAATTGCTCCCATAAGGTATGTTTTTTGAGTGTTGTTTTGGTAATCGGACTGCCAACAATAACAGTCCATGCCAGTTTTGCTAATTTGGCTCCCCCAGGCATTGCGACCAAACAAGTTCCTGTTCAGTCATCAACTTCTCAACTATATAATCGAGCTAAGGCAGTTACAGTTAAAGTCTTACGACAAGATGGCATTTGGGGTTCTGGTTTTATAGTTAAACGGCAAGACTCCTCCTATACAGTACTCACCAATGAACATGTAGTGAAGAATGGACAATCATACATAATTGAGCATCATAATGGCCAAAAGTACCCAGCTCAACTATTACAAACTACCAACTTTAACGATAATGATTTAGCACTGCTACAGTTCAAGAGTGCAGAAAGCTATGAAGTTGCCTCACTAGAACATTCATCAAGCTTAAAGGATAATGAGGAAGTTTTTATGGCAGGATATCCCCTAGACTTTAAAGAATCTGATCCTAGTGGATTTTCTTTCAGGTTTGGACGCATTACTTTTTTGGGTATGGATAGACCTCTCAAGGGAGGGTATCAGCTAGGAACTTCCCATCAGATCCAAAAAGGCATGTCAGGAGGACCTCTGCTCAACCGCCAAGGCAAGGTGGTTGGTATTAATGGTAGGCATATGCCCTTATGGGGACCACCTTGTCCATACGAATACGAAGACGGCTCCTTCGCTTGTGATTCTTTACCAGAACCACCTCCTCTTAGCTGGACAATTCCGATTGAAACCTTTGAGCCTCAAGCTCCTACTTCTCTTGAGAAACTTCCCCTACCACCAACAATAAATACAACAACTTCTGGTACAGTTCAGCCCAATTATTTACAGAGGGAATAGGGAATGGGGAACAGGAATACATCTCACTATTTGAATCTTTCCACATTAGCGCGTTTTTCTGGCTTTTGAACTCTATATATGGGAGTTGAAAAAATACGCTGCTTTTTAACTTGTCGCTATTAGTCAGTAACGGTCAACATACAACTCGACAACAAACAATGAAGAACAACTATAGAACACTGGGACTAGTATTAGGTACAATTTTAGGATTTTTGGGCACAAATAATTTAGCGGCTTTTTCGCAAACAGTTCCTAGCTCCGTTGAAAAGCACGCAAAAAAAATAACTGTCTTATTAAGTAAAGAACGACTTTTCAGTAGTTCCAAAGACAATTCTTTCCTTGGTTCCGGTGCAATTATTGGTAAAACTGGTAATACTTACTATATTTTGACCGCAGAACATACTATTCCCAACCTTTCAGTAGAGGAATATCAGGTAACAACTTACGATAACAAACAGCATAAGGTTGACAGCATCTTCAAAGCTCCCGGTGAATTAGACTTAGCTGTATTAAGCTTCACTAGCAAAAAAAACTATAAGGTTGCTAGTATCGGAGACTCCAATCAAGTTGAGTCAGGCAGTGAAATTTATCTCTCTGGCTGGCGAGGATTACAGGAATCAGGAGAAGAACAGCGATACTTAGTAAACGCTGGAACAGTAGCTAACCCCCCTCGAAATCCTCTGAGTGGAGCATTTGTTGGTGTTAGCTTAACCTATAACAATGAAACCCACAAGAAAATGAGTGGTGGAGCCTTAATAGATAAGGATAATTGCTTGATTGGCACACATACGAGGGTTCGTGCTTTTGGTGCAACAAGTTCCGGTATTCCTATCAATACAGCTCTTACTTTTTTAACTTTCCTTAATGCATCATCAACCAACGGACAGTCACCGATACCCACTATCACTGTAGAAAGCTGTGGCAATAATAGCTTTGATGCCGATGCTAGTAACTTTCTGATTAATATCTGCAACTCTTATAACGGTTCCTCCAATCAGGAACAAGCTTTTTTATGGCTAGACCATAGTCTCGGCAAAAACCTAACAGAGGAGGAAGTTTTACAATTTAATCGGGAATTCAATAGTTTTTCTACTCGGGGTAATAGAGCCTCAAAAACTCTAAGAATGGCTAATGTCTGCAATTATTACCGTCAAAAAACACGCCAAGATGAAGCCTTGAGGTTTGTACAAGAGAAAATCGAGCCGGAAACAATCGGTACTTTTGTAACAGAGTGGTTTACAAAATGATTGAATTAGGTGCTTGTACTTAAGTGTTGCTGTTGGGTTACACTACGTTTCACCCAACCTACCAGACAAAGCGATCGCCTGCGATAAAATCCAGCGGTGCGTTACGCTTTGTAACACACCCTACACCCTAAGCCCTACGACTTACGACGGATTTTGCCTACTCTACCAGACAAAGCGATCGCTTATGCTTAGATTCAGTCGTAGGGTGCGTTAGCGAAGCGTAACGCACCGCATCGCGGGTACAATCCTTCTCAAAAATCCCCTAAGCTCAAAGTTATTTATCGATCAGAGATTCAGTGGTGCGTTACGCTTTCCTTCGGAATGCTACGCAAACGCTAACACACGACTTACTAAGCCTTATGACAGATTTTGACTACCCTACCAGAGAAAGCGATCGCTTATGCTTAGATTCAGTGGTGCGTTACGCTTTGCTAACACACCCTACACCCTACGTCCTAAGACGGATTTTGCCTACTTTACCAGAAAAAGCGATCGCTCTTATCTTCCCACACCTCCCACACTCCCCACACCTCCCACACTCCCTTACCTGTGTCACGGCACTACATCTTTCCTCTTGTCAGTAATACGGATGCACCAAACAACAAACAACAAACAACAAATAACAAATAACAAATAACAAAAGGAAGATTTTTGCAGAGATTAGAGCCATACTGGAGATTCCAGATCATCTTGTAGTCAAGAAAATCCATGAATTTCACGCCTGGGAATATGTCCTCCTTTCACTCTGACATTTTGCAGGAAACAAAATTAGGTCAGCTGTGTGGTAGCCAAAAACTGTTTCGAGATCGCTACAGGGTGCTGCGAATGATTGGTAGAGGAGGTTTTGGTGTCACTTTTTTGGCAACAGATGTGTCTTTGCCCGGTAAACCGTTGTGTGTTATCAAGCAACTGTGCCCCAAACTTAGTGAGCCCCCAGCTTTGGCAAAGGCTCGCCAGCGCTTTGAAAAAGAGGCGACAATCCTCAGTAAGCTAGGTAGTCACTCTCAAATTCCTCTACTGTTAGATTATTTTGTTGTTGATGAAGACTTTTTTCTGATTCAGGAATATATCCGAGGTATCACCTTGGCAAGACAGGTGAGACGATATGGTTGTTTATCAGAAACTCTAGCTAAAAAATTTCTGCGAGAAATGCTGTTGCTATTGGAGTATGTTCACAGCAATCAGGTAATTCATCGTGACATCAAGCCTCAGAATATTATTCGCTCTGAAGAAGATGGGAGACTAGTGCTAATCGATTTTGGAGCAGTTAAAGAGCAAATTGCTCAAGTTGGGGACACTAACATTAAAACCCCAACCACTCAGTTCGTTGGTACTATGGGGTTTGCTCCACCAGAACAATTTGCCCTACGACCAGTTTTTAGCAGCGATATCTATGCCTTAGGTATTACTTGTCTCTATCTATTGACCAAGAAATCTCCCCTAGATTTTCGCAGCAATCATTACACTGGTGAAATTCAGTTGCAAAAGTTCATTGAGTTGAGCGAACCTTTTGGTAGTATTTTGAGTAAAATGATTAAAGTGTCTTTGCAAGGACGCTATCAATCTGTTGGTGAGATTCTACAAGATCTAGACCTTGTATCACCTCAAGACAATCTTGCGGACTGTTTGGTAAATCAGGTGCAACTGACTAAAGATAAAATTGATATTAGCTCTGATAAAGCTTGCTCTCCTGCAGTGAAGGCTGCGATCGCGATTAAGGAATGGAAGTACCGCAAGAAGAAAAAACAGCGTCAATATAAAAAAAAGCGACCTCTAGTTAGTACATCTGGGAGCTCTTCTTAGGTGGTAGGTTTTAGGTGGTAGGTGGTAGGTGGTAGGTTTTAGGTTTTAGGTTTTAGGTTTTAGGTTTTAGGTTTTAGAAGAACCTATACCTAATATCAATTCTGGCTACATTGGGTAAATTTCATGATGTAGGGGCGCAATGCTTGCCATTGGTGTCAACTTAAAGTGAAATCC
>JAAHHL010001560.1 GCA_010672185.1 Caldora sp. SIO3E6
ACATACCCAACAAGTTGGAGACGCCGACGCTCTTCCGATCTAACTGGTCGAAAGGGTTAACACCAGAGAAACGGTTAATCTCATCTCCAGTAGTACCATTAGCTAAAATTACTGTTCCTGCATTCTCTATTCCATTATTTTTGGCCAACATGCTACCGAAGACAAAGTTACCGTTACCCAAGGCTATAATGTCGAGGAACAAGCCGCCAAAGTTAACACCATTAATTGTACCCAGCAGCGCCCCTGTATCTGGATTGAACAAATAAACAGCGCCATCATTGTCTGCCACCAAATCATCTGCTGGCGCAGACACTACAATGTTGCCGTTGGTCAAAACCGCAGTTCTAGCCCCAAATGAATTACCAGCTGCCGGATTCGGGTCAAACAGTTGAAACGAACTACCAGTAACATTGTCATCAATAATGATATTCTTCGGATCAAGTAGCAGCTGTCCCGCCACACCATTAGCCGCACTAGCATCTCCCATCCCGGCAAACACCAGCTCATTTTTACCAGACACTTCCAGCAAGCCACCATCTCCACTCAGTTCTCCTCCCCGTGCGGTGACACTGCCATAAAACTCTGTCAACTGGTCTGACCAAACTATTACTTTACCTCCATCTCCAGCTGTTAGGGCATCGGCATTTAGGGTAGTACTAGGATTAATAAAAGTAGTTTGGGAATTGGGAATTGGGAATCGGGAATTGGGAATCGGGTTTTTCCTTGATAATCACCACCAACCAAGATTTCCCCACCACCACTATTGCCACTAGCATCAATATCAGCAGCAAGTAATCTGATATCCTGAGCAAACAGGTGGACTTTTCCCCCTACCTCTCCCTTCGCCTCCAAGCTACCGGAAGTAGTAAGCATCGTATCTGCACCACCGTTAAAGGCAATCATTCCTCCTGAAGTACTGCCATTTACCGAAGTAAGAGCACTAGCGGTTTGAATTACCCTACCAGTGTAGTTAACGGCAATTGCTCCACCACTACCACTGCTACCGATCGCACTGAGAACTCCAGTATCGAGGAAATGCGTTGTTTCTACCCCGATGCTTCCCCCTGTCTCTCCATCGGCAGTGATTTCACCCCGATTTTCCAGTAATCTACCAGTAACATTAATCTCTCCACCCTGATGATTACTGCTATTGGATAATTGCCCTTGATTGAGAACATGACCACCGTTACCTGTTAGTAGGACTGTACCATCAGGCTCCTCAACTATTCTGGTTGCATGGGGCAAATTACCGCCTGTGAGGAGTTCCGGCAAAATTTGTGGCGTAATAACCGGAAGATCTCCTATTGCACCATCATCAGTTACTGGTAAGGGAATATCCAGGCTCAATAGATGACCTTCTTGGCTAATCCGAACTACTTTTTCTCTTTCTACTGCGGCAATGGTAATCTTACCTCCCGGAGCATTGATTTCCCCCAAATTAATTACCGTACCAGCTAACAAGTTTAAAGTCTGCCCCTCAGCTACAGCTAGATTACCTTCGTTAACAATTGCTCCTGGTTGAGCCAAATCCAAAGCAAACTGGCTGGGTGTTCCTAGGGTCTGCTGAATAAGTGTGGAAGCCATACCAGATTCGTCTTTCAATCATGCAGCAAGTCAAAAAATCCCAAGAAATTGCATCTCTTAGCTCAAAAACCTGGCATCAACCCGGGTAAACTTGGGGGATGCAGATGCCCAAAACAGCGGATAAATGCTGCATTCATT
>JAAHHL010001561.1 GCA_010672185.1 Caldora sp. SIO3E6
AGGCAGAAGGCAGGAGGCAGAAGGCAGGAGGCAGGAGGCAGGAGGCAGGAGTCAGGAGGCAGAAGGCAGGAGGCGTTCCAACTCCGAGCCAAGAATTGTGATCAACTGCTCTATCATTATTTGTGAGAAGAGGCAACAGAGAGGAGGCAAATAAATTGCTTATTCCATTTGTAGCAGATTTTGTAGGGAAAATTTCACCTTTCTGCAATAATAGTCTCGATTTGTTTTTTGAGATCGGGTAAATTTCGCTGTACAATTGTCCAAACAGCATCTAAATCAACCCGAAAATATTCGTGAACTAATAAATTTCTGAAAGCCACAATTTGTGCCCAAGGAATCGTCGAGTATCGTGTTATCAATTCTGATGACAAGGAATTGGTAGCTTCTCCGATAATTTGTAAATGATGAACAATCCAAACTTGTACTAATTCATCTTGATCGAAAACTTGGCGACCTCGAACAGAATATTTTTCCACTTGCGCGATCGCTTCTAATATATCCTGCAATCTTTCCCCATCATCCCTCATAATACAATAGCCTCTTGTAGCACTCGTTCACGAATCCGTTCCTTTAAGGCTGCTTCCGTTGCAACATCAACTTTACGTTCCAAAAGCTGCTCTAAATCCAAAATTAAACCTCCAGGAAACCAAGGACTAACCTGAGTGTAATCGCAATCAATTAAGAAATCGATATCGCTCTTTTCATCGGCTTCTCCTCGTGCAACCGATCCAAAAACTCTAATATTAAATGCGCCGTGATTTGCCGCGATCGCCAGAATTTCTTCTCGCTTATCTGAGAGTAATTCTCGAATGCCCAGTCCAGGTTTACCATTCATAAATGTTGACCCACAAGAGTTATGGTTCTTTTTATTTTCGCGCAATTTGGTAAATTTGCCAACTCGCCTAAAGACAACTCATAATCACACAGGTTAATTGCAAGATTATTAGGACAATAATTGTCTATTTTTAGTCCGTTAAAACGGACTTGAGCTATGAGCCTTGAAATTAATTTCAAGGCGGTATAACAATTAAGATCAGTATTTCAGATTTGGTGCGTTACGCTTCGCTAACGCACCCTACAAGAGTTTGCCATGAGCGGTATGACGCAGAGTTGCAGGTACAAACAACAAATAACAAACAACAAACAACTTATTGATCAAAAGCACTATCGAGACGTTTTAATAACAACTGCTTCAAAGACTCTTGATCCTTAGAGTTAGGCTGTACCTGCCGAGAGAATAAATAAACTGTATTCAAAAGTTGATCTGTCGCAACCTCCTTGCCTCGCTGATTAGAAACAAAGTCTTGGATTAACTGATTAATTGTTTCTTGAGCTCCCTGCCAATGTTCTTCCCCTAATTCTTGAGTAAAATGAGCATTGACAACCTCTCTGAGAAACTCTGCATCATTGGGTTCCGGCATCCGCACCCGTAGACAGCGGCGCAGAAAGGGAGCCGGAAAATCCCGCTCTCCATTACTTGTCATCACGACAAGGGGAAATTGATGACACTGCACTCGACCTCCTATAATCTTAGTAGCAACTCCAGGATCAGCTGTTTTCACAGTAACAGCTTGAGTTTTCAGGCGTTCCAACTCAGGAATCGAGTATCCCCCTTCTTCAAAAAGATTGAGTAAATCATTGGGCAAGTTAATATCACTTTTGTCAATCTCATCAATTAGTAATACCCTAGGTCGATAGCTGGGTAAAAAGGCGGTTCCT
>JAAHHL010001562.1 GCA_010672185.1 Caldora sp. SIO3E6
TAGATTTGATACCAAATCCGGTATCGATATACCCGCTATGCCCACATTGTAGAGACGTTTCATGAAACGTCCCAGAGCAAGATTTCACGGTTTGCTCAAAACGGCTCTATTGTAACCGGATTTGGTATGACTATATTTGGTGCTCTTGAGCCCAATTCTTAAGTTCTTTCAGAAAACCCAGGGCAGTCTTACCAAATTCGGTGATTTCGTAGGTGACTGCAATCGGGCGATCGCACAATACCTCCCGCTTCACCAAACCCACCTCCTCCATTTCCTGTAGGCGCTGACTTAACATCTTTTTGCTGGCTCCTGCCATTTGACGAGCCAAATCATTGAAGCGTACCGGACCATCTTTAAGATGCCAAAGAATAGACCCTTTCCATTTACCGCCCAAGAGTCTCATACCTCGTTCAATCGGACAAGGTTCTAAGCAGGGCTCAATTGCTTGCTTTTGCCCATTATGATCGGTGGTGATTTTGAGAGAAGTACTCATGCTGTTGACTGATTATTAAAAGTAAACTGGTTACTAAAAGTATACTGGTTGACTCTGGTTACTAAGCTGATTATCTTAAGTCATATACAGTAGCAAACGCCATTGGCTCGTTATACCAAATTCGGGTTAGTTATTATTACCTCCGTTTTTAGCAAACCGCGAAAACCTTGTAGAGACGCGCCAACAGCCCTACGGGCATCCTTCGGCAGGCGCGTCTCTACAATCTGGGAATAACGGGGTTATGTCTGCCGGATTTAATATTACTCGACGAGCAAGATGTTGTTGTATGACTCGATTTACCGTCAAAATTTACAGCCAGGAACTCGTTTTATGCCGATTCCCGATATTCATCTTTATACTGCCTCGACTATGAATGGTTGGAAACCTGTTATTTTCCTTGAAGAGGCTGAAGTCGAGTACAAGCTCACCTACATTGACTTTGGGAAACAAGAGCAAAAATCCGAGTGGTACATAAAGCTTAATCCCAATGGTCGTATTCCGACAATTGTCGATCTCAGCAACGACGATTTTGTGGTCTTCGAGTCTGGTGCTATCCTGTGGTATCTGGCAGAGAAATACCAAAAGTTTCTGCCCACTGGTGAAAAGGCTAAATCTGAAGCACTTCAATGGCTCATGTTCCAGATGGGTGGCATTGGACCAATGATGGGACAGGCAATGTACTTTCAACGTATTGCTGCACCTAAAGGAATTGAAGACCAATACGCGATCGATCGCTATGTAGCAGAATCTCGGCGACTGTTGGAAGTGCTGGATCAACAACTCACGGGCAAAGCTTATTTGCTTGGAGATGACTTCACCATCGTGGATATTGCCACCTATCCCTGGGCACGTTCCTATCCTTGGGCTAAGGTTTCTGTAGACGGATTGAATCACTTGCAAGCTTGGTTTGAACGGATTGATGCCCGCCCCAAAACCCAAAAGGCACTCACTATTCCCAAACCCTTTCCAGCCTTTTTTGGTAAGGGGGATAGTGCCACTGCTGAAATTGAGAATGCTTCACGGTTTAAGGCTTGAGGAAAGAGTTGGAAGTGTCTCTTACCTCGACTTTTGATCCCCCTAAATCCCCCTTAATAAGCAGGGCTGTTTCATTCGATCAAGATGTACTTTTGTCAATGCCCTAAACACTCAATTTTAGCTGCCAATTTCTTGTTTACCTGGTCAAAATTGTCAATCTGCGGGTCGAAATTCATTGATTTTCCCC
>JAAHHL010001563.1 GCA_010672185.1 Caldora sp. SIO3E6
AGTTAAAAACGCTGATGACTAATCGACCTACAAAACCAGCCCCAGCGATAACCTGGGGAATATAAAATTGGAAACTAGGGATTGGTTGCATTAACCTGGGGGAGGTGTTGGGCGGGTTTTGCTCTCAATATTCGGGTCACATGGCCTAAATTTTAACTAAACCCGCCCCTACAATATGTGCAATTTAATTCACATTATGCGTAATTTCCAAGAAAAGCTGGCGGGTAAAGAGAAATGGAAGTTTTTCAGAGAAATGCCTGCCCAGGCAACTTGCGGCTTCGATGTGCTGACGATGATGGGAGAGGTAGATGATGGTAAGCCAGAAGAAAAGTATGCTGTTTTCGATGCCATCAAAGTCAAACCAGCTCTTATAGAATACATCAAAGATATCGCAGAGCAAGTTTGGCGAGTTTATGCTGTGGGGTGTAAATACATTGTTGAGGAATTTTCCGAAGAAGATTTGTTGGAGTGTGGATACCTGCCTGACTATATTCCTCATATCCTCAAAGGAGGTATCCTACCCCCAGATATGAGATTTGATATTGCCGTTCATCCCTCAGCATTCTACTCAGAAGATTATCAACCTCAGCATATCCGTATCTTAGAAGCTAATGTCGCAACACCCACCTTCTTTTGGGAATCCTTTGTCGGTAATATGTTTGTTGCTGAGCATTTTGGTTTACAAGACCCTAATCCCAGAGCCTTTGAAACCCATGCTGAACTTTTTTACCAGTATGTCACAGAAATTGCCCAACTCTATAGCATAGATTTGTCGGAGTTCCCTTTATGTTTCTCCGTTCCCCAAAGCTACATCGAAGATATTCTGGCAATGGCAACTCGCCAAGCAATGTATAGTCTGTATGCAGAATCTATTAGCTGCTTTACTGATGATTTGGTGTTTGAGTCTCACCCCCAAGCCGAACCAGCACTCTATGCCCACAATCAACTAGTTAAAATGTTGATGGTTCACTATCCCAACGAATGGTTTATCGAAGATGTGGGGGAGGGGATTAACCAGCCTGCTGATATCTCAGATACTCCCGCTCGTCCTTGGGATTACATGGCAGAATTGACCTATACTGACCGCGTAATCAAATTACCTTCTATCCTTGCTGATATCACCCAAAACAAAGCATTTATGGCAATTTTGTATGAATGTCTAGAGGAATTTGATACTGACATTATCGAAACTATTCAAAATCATATCCCCAGAACTTACTTTACGGAAATAGACGCTGCTCAAAACTGTGCCACCTGGTGGGAAAAACCAATTTTGGGCAGAGAAGGTGCCGCCGTTAAACAACATACCCAAATTCAACCAGAATCCCTAACTTGGAATTTCCAACCAGGAGATGAAGAGTACTTAAATCAACTTGCGGTATTCCAAGAACATTGTGAAATGCCGGAAATTGATTTAGGTAATGGAGCAAAAAAGCTGATGTTCACCTGTTATGTCGGAACTAATGGGCAAGCCACCGCTGTTGCTGCGAGAACTACCCTAAGTGAGATCATTGATGCAAAAACTGGTTTGTGGATACCTATAGGTATTTGAGTTGAGCGATCGCTAGTTAGGGCTTGCCTCATCAAGTCGATTGACGCGGGTTTTGAAGTAATAAGTAATAAGTAATAAGTAATAAGTTAAGAGTTCAGGAGGAATTTTATGGTAAAAGTGCAAGGTTTTTGAACTAAAAAATACCATTTCCTTGCACTTG
>JAAHHL010001564.1 GCA_010672185.1 Caldora sp. SIO3E6
TGTAATGAGTAATGAGTAATAAGCAGTAGTAGGACTTCAGTCCAAAAAGAAGCAGTCAACAGTCAACAGTCAACTTTCATCTCAAATCGCACAAAGGTCGGGATTTTGTGCTTCACTATTAGTTGGTACTTTCAGCTGACGTACCAACTCACAGAAATACTTAATTGGGGGTATTTCTAGCCGGTCTTGAGTGGTTACTAAGACTACCTGACGAGTGAGCTTAGAATCTATATTGGAGACATTGCCCACCACGTTGTTTGGGTTTGTCACTGGTTTGGGAAAGTTGGCAAGCGATCGCACTGCTAAGGTTGGGTCTTTCTGTGCTTCTACTAAGGCACTGTGGGGTAATAAGGTAATCATTTCTCCCTGGCGCACTACTCCTCGGAAAGCTTCCAGGGAATTCAATTCCATTACTGTCTTCAGGGTAGCTCCCAATCTAGCAAACCGGTCTTGCACTAACCGTTGCATTCCATAGCCATCTTTAAACACCACTTGGGGGTAGTGAACCAGTTGTGACCAGGGTACTTCTTCATATTGGTTTAGGGGATGGTCAGCTGCCATCAAAACTTCTACTGGTTCATTGTAGAGTACTTCAACCACCATTTCTGGACTAGCAGTTAAAAAGCGATTGTTCATAACGATCGCAATATCGACTAAACCATCTCGGAGCACTTTCAAAGCGCGATCGCTTCCCAAAGCCGTCACCCGCAACTGTACTTCGGGGTAGTTAGAACAAAATTGCTTGAGTATCGGGGGTAAGTAGTAAGAACAAACAGAGTGAATTCCTGCCACACAGAGTTCTGGTTGCTTGCCTGACACTAAATCAGTTAATTCTTTGGTTGCCTTTTGCCACTCCAGGCAAATTTTCCGGGCACGGGGTAAAAACAGTTCCCCTCCGACTGTTAGTTTAGTCTGAGCTGTGCGATGGAACAAGGGCAAACCCAAGTCAGTTTCCAGAGACTGAATTTGGCGAGAGATGGTAGATTGCGTCACTCCGCATTTTCGCGCCGCTTGTCCAAAATTTCCAGTTTCTGTCACTGCCAAGAAGGCTTGCAACTGCTCAATGCGCATAGTTTTCGTTAGCCAGATTATATCTGTTGATAACTGCTAGAGAATAACTGATCTATAGATAGAGTTCAGTAAGCTCTGATACAGCTATTGGTTGTTTGTTGTTTGTTGTTTGTTGTTTGGGAATCTCCCCGTCTCACGGGTGAACGAAATTTTGGGTGGAATTTCCTAGCTAAGTATCCAAAAATTATCAGTTCTCTCTTCTTACTCAGCTCCCCAACTCCTCCGCTCCTCCGCTCCTCCGCTCCTCCGCTCCTCCGCTCCCCACCCTTTTTTTCGCTCACCCCCGTCTCCCCATCTTCTCATCTACCTTGTCCCCATAGATAATGGGTAGTTAGTGGATAGCGATAAGAAAGTGAACCAAGAACTAACCATTGGTACTGAAGATTACAGTTTATTAACTGATCTTTACCAGTTAACCATGATAGCCTGCTATACAGGGGAAGGTCTAGCCAAAACGCCAGCATCTTTTGAACTATTTGCGCGGCGCTTACCGTCTGGCTTTGGTTACTTGATTGCTATGGGGCTAGAACAGGTACTGGAATATCTGGAAAAGTTGCGATTCACTCCCCCCCAGCTAGAAGCACTGCAAGGAACAGGTATTTTTGCCGGAGCACCAGCAGCATTTTGGTCACTTTTGG
>JAAHHL010001565.1 GCA_010672185.1 Caldora sp. SIO3E6
CGATCTGGAAAGGGGGACTTTTGTCTGCTGTACTTTGTTACAGCGCAAAGCGCTGTATCCATAGGATTGTAATTTTTGATTCTTAACTACCTACACATTAAAACGGAATAGCATCACATCCCCCTCCTGAACGACATATTCTTTACCTTCTGAGCGCACTAAACCTTTTTCCTTGGCAGCTGTCATGGAACCTGATGCTACCAAATCTTGGTAAGCGATGGTTTCTGCCCGAATAAAACCCCGCTCGAAATCCGAGTGGATCGTTCCTGCTGCTTGGGGAGCCCTCATACCACTGTAAATTGTCCAAGCGCGGGTTTCTTGGGGTCCTGTAGTTAAAAAGGTTCGCAAGCCCAAAATTTGATAAGTAGCGCGAATTAAGGATTTTAGTCCCCCTTCTGCTACACCAAGGGACTCCAAAAAGTCGTCTCGCTCTTCCTCTGGTAACTCAATGAGTTCTGATTCCACTTGAGCAGAGACAACTACCACTTGGGCAGATTCGGTGGCGGCAATTTCTTGCACTTGCTTCACCCAATCATTGCCCGTGGCTAAATCATCTTCAGTAACATTAGCAGCATAAATCACCGGCTTACTGGTGAGTAGCCCTAATTGTTTAATTAACTCAGCTTCTTCTTCGGTTAGGCTAATCTGTCGTACAGCTTTGCCTTCATTCAAGCCAGCATTTAACTTTTCGAGTACCTCTAATTCTAACTTGGCATCCTTATTATTGCGAGCTTGCTTGCGGGTGCGCTCGATCCGACGCTCGACTTGCGCCAAATCCGCTAAACCCAACTCCAAATTAATCACTTCAATATCCCGGACTGGGTCAACGGAACCAGAAACATGGATAATATCATCATCATCAAAACAGCGAACTACATGGACGATCGCATCTACTTCTCGAATATTAGCTAAGAATTGATTGCCCAAGCCTTCCCCTTTACTGGCTCCCTGAACTAAACCAGCAATATCGACAAACTCCACGCGAGTTGGGACAATTTGCTTAGATTCAGACATTTTGGCTAAGACTTCCAGCCGCTCATCTGGCACGGCAACCACACCGACATTCGGTTCAATGGTGCAAAAAGGGAAATTAGCAGCATTAGCCTTGGCATTGGCAACCAGGGCGTTAAATAAGGTAGATTTACCAACATTCGGCAATCCAACAATTCCGGCTCTTAGCATGGCAGTCTGAAGATGAGTTGTGTTAGTCGTTAGTTAAAAACTATTCTTCTTGATTTTAAGACTCTGCCTAGGGTGCTATTCGATTAAAGTGTTTCTACCAGCTAATTATGATAACCTGTTAACCTGCTAATGCTTGACCAAACAGCTGCTCCATTACTAACTACCTTACAAGCCTCTGCCCAACGGCGTCATGCACCTTTTTACACCCCAGGACATAAGAGGGGACAGGGAATTTCTCAACTATTGGCTGATTGGTGGGGCAAGTCTGTGTTTCAGGCTGATTTACCAGAATTGCCAGAGTTAGATAATTTGTTTGCCCCTACAGGGGTTATTCAGGAAGCACAACAACTTGCCGCTGAAGCTTTTGGAGCTGAAAAAACTTGGTTTCTGGTTAATGGTTCTACGGTGGGAGTGATGGCAGGCATTTTAGCTACCTGTGGCATGGGGGATAAAATCATTATGCCTCGGAATATCCACCAATGTGCGATCGCAGGCTTGGTTCTCTCTGGGGCGATACCAG
>JAAHHL010001566.1 GCA_010672185.1 Caldora sp. SIO3E6
CGCCGAAGAACCTGGAAAAGTCGACATCGATAGCGTATCGAGGATTGGATCCCTAAAAGTAACAGCTTCGGATCATAAGTTTGGATTGCTTCTGTAGTTGCTTGGGAGGAATCGTAGTTACCAGCACTACCAATACAGCCTAAAGCCAGATCATAACTTCTTTGGGTTAGTTCTGAAAAAAGTTCTCCCTGAAGATAAATAGTTTCGCTAGCCTCAGTGCGGCTTCGGTTGTCGGGAATATCTCTAATACCCAGGGCAGCCTTCACCGCCGCGAGTTCTTGAGGAATAACAGTTAAAACAACGATGTCAACTTTGCGTATTTCCATTTTGTCGCTTTTTCATACAACAGGCAGAGCAATCAATATCACTGCACTATGCATGGGTTAAGTCTTTGAGTAGTCTACAATCATCCTAATATTTACCATTTTGACTAATCAATCTGAATTTGCTCTTCCTTCTGACTAGCAACTTCCAGTGCTTCCCAAGTTATGATCAAATAATAACTTCATCCTTTAATCATGAGGGTTTGCTGCTCTCGTTGAGCTGCATAGCTAAGACAAGCTAAAATATCTTCCTTTTGTAAGTAGGGAAAATCAGCAAGCACTTCTTCATAAGTCATACCGGAAGCAAGGTAGGAAAGTACATCATACACTGTAATTCGCATCCCACGAATACAAGGTTGACCACTCCGCTTGCCTGGTTCAATGGTGATGATATCTTGATAAAGTTCCTTATTCAAATTACTTTCTGTTTCTACTTTATCGTCCATATTTGTAACATAAATTTTATGATATAAGTAAATTATAAACTATTTAACTGAATTTACTCCCGATTCAACTATACCCAACTTAGTAAATCCTTGGTACACTTTGTGCCTTTGTGGTAAAAATGACCTCTAACCTAAAAATCCCAACAATCTCTACATCTAAACAACCATCCTGGCAAATCAAACTACTCTACGACGGCGAATGTCCGTTGTGTATACGAGAAGTCAATTTTTTGAGCAAACGAGATGCTGGTCGAGGAATAGTCGCATTTGTGGATATTGCAGACCCTAACTATACTCCCGAAGCTCATGGCGGGATAGACTTTGAGACAGCAATGGGAAGAATTCATGGGGTACTTCCCGACGGTACTATCATCAAAAATATTGAAGTCTTTCGTCGAGTATACGAAGCTCTGGGTATGGGATGGATCTATGCTGTCACCAAGCTAGCTATAATTGGTTCCATTGCCGATAAATTATACGAAATCTGGGCTGACTGGCGACTTGCTCTTACAGGACGCCCCAACTTAGCCACTATTGTTGCTGAACGCCAACAGCGAGTTGATTGTAACACCCTCGGTCGCTGCCAAGGGAGTAGGGAGAATTGAGAATTGAGAATTGAGAATTGAGAATTGGAAATATAGATTTTTCTGACCCCTTGGGTCTTTCCATATATAGGGTCTTTTTTAGCCTCAAACACTATATATGGGAGTTGACAAAATGCACCACCCTTTAACTTGTCACCAATGCCTAACACCTAGCACCTAACACCTAACACCTAGCACCTACCACCTAACACCTAGCACCTAGCACCTACCACCTAACACCTACCACCTACCACCAGCTTTTGCTATACAATGCTAAAAACAGTTCACCTGCCGACCTTATAATATGAGCACTACAGAAACTAAGCTTTCGAGTGATAAAAGCCTGGAA
>JAAHHL010001567.1 GCA_010672185.1 Caldora sp. SIO3E6
AGCTGTCAGCTTTCAGCTTGAAGATTACCCAGGGATTTTCCACAACAATGCCAGCTTTTTGAACCCTTTGATACAATTTCCTTGCACAGGACAAGGCTTTACAACCGCTGAAAGCCTTGTCTAGCATTACTTACACACTTATACAGCAAACCCTATCTAGTAGTTCCTGACGGCTGAGGAAGTATACCCCCACTGCCGGATCTGCCACTACAAAACCTCTACGCCGCTGGTTGTAGAGCACTACCCAGTGATAACCTTTCCAGTGAATAATGGCTGGCAACGGAATCCGTTCTATGCGCTTGAGTAACTCTGGGGTTGCTTTTACCTGGCTGGCGTTGAAGCCCAAAGCCTCTGCTCCCCGCCGCAAGCCCAGCAATGTTGTCCCTCGTGCTCCAGTACCAACAGCTTCTCTGGTGCGGTTGAGGGCAAAAGTACGACCATAATGTTTGGCTACGGTGGCAAGACAAGCCGCACCGCAATCTTCTTCACTATGCTGGAGGACAATTGGAGTTCTCACCGTTGTTGTTTATTAAAGCCCACACAATTATCCCCGTTCAGCGCTCGTTTGTAAGCTGAACACTCCTCACCTTTTTTCTGATCAACAGAATAGGCACACTGGAGAAAAGAACTATTAGGAAGCTTTCAAAACTCAGATGTGGCTCAAGTTTGGCGTCAATGCTGATAACAACCTGGTTACGATTGAAGATGTCCCAAGTGGTAAAACCGATTTAACCTGCATCTACTGCGGGGGTTTCTTGACTGCCAAGAAAGGCAAAATCAAAGCTCATCACTTTGCTCATACCGAAGAAACCTGTTATCCCGTTGCTAATCGCAGCTTCCCCACTCTGCCACTGTATGACAACTTCAATATTCGTTTATCGGGTAAAGAGTTGCAGCAATTAAAGCAGCTTTGGCGAGAGTATGGCAACACTGACTATTCTATTCCTACCGTACCCTTTCGCTTGGTTTTGCGAAAGTTGTTCGTCATGAATAGTCAACAAGATGGTTATGATTTCACTTCTCTAGGCAAAATTCCCGTGGGAGCACTGCCTCTGGCGGAATTTAACCAAGTACAAGAACCCTTGCTGTTGGAGGAGCTAGGGAAGCTCAGAGGAGCAGCAGAACGTGCTCAAATCCTCAACTCTTCATCCTTAGAACAACGATTGGCTGATTTCCAGCTCTACCGCGCACAATTGAGGCGTATCCTACAGTTTCAGTTGTACTTTCTGCAGGTAAAGACTGAGCATGAAACATTGCACAAAATCGGTGTAACAAGACGCTCAATCTCGGAAAGGGTGGCAGAGGTAGAGCGGGATTTGCAAAAACACTACCAACATATTGAGATTCAGGTGTTAGGCACTTGGGAGCATCGGGGGAATGTCGAATTATATTTTAAGCACCGCTATCAGGCATTTAACTACCCAATTGGATCGCTAACGGAATATTTTAAGTTCTCAGCGGTGGAACCCATCTGGCAAGATCTCTGCCAGATGAAAAAGAAAGTCCTAAGCACTGAAGAGCTGAAAATTGTGCAGGATGATTCAATCTAGTACTCTGTCAATCAATCAATGATGAATAATATCAAGTTCGGATAATCACTTATAATTCCCTTCTCCCTTGCAACCTTCTTTCTTCCCTTGGAGCCCTCTGCCCTGGAGCCTAGCCTGCGGCTTCTGCTTGCAGTACTGCCTTATTGCCGCA
>JAAHHL010001568.1 GCA_010672185.1 Caldora sp. SIO3E6
TCAATTCCGGCTACATTGGAATAATATTCATGATGTAGGGGCGCAATGCTTGCGCCCTTCAGTATCTATGTTTTCTAACCAAAAAGCCAAATTTTTAATCATTCCGATACAACCGGAATTGATATTACCCACCTTAAAGATGATGAGGAAGTACAGTTAATTCTTGATAGAGAACACAATCATTATTTACTAATGCTTGTCGGTTGGCAGGAAGAACAACGAGAATATGGGAGCCTCATTCACATTGATATCAAAGGTGACAAAATTTGGATTCAGAGTGATGGTACGGAAGTTGGTGTTGCCAATGAATTGGTTGAGGCAGGAGTCCCAAAACAGGATATAGTCTTGGCGTTTAAATCTCCCTTCAAGCGACAATTTACCGAATATGCTGTTTGCTGAGGTCAAGTTTGATCAGCTACGCTGGTGTCGTAGACAATCGCTAATTCCCAATTCATCCATTCTACATTTACCAGGTTATCGTTGACTGGCAAGATGCCAGTTCCACCATGTTTCTTTAAAGTTGGGAATAGGCATTTATACCTTACAGGCGCACACCTATTCCATTATTAAGATAATAGCAAAAAAATACAATAATTACAACTAATAAAAGATTTTAAGGATCGCATACTAATTTTAGCGTTACATTTCTCAAAAAGCCGCACAACCACCGTGTAATTAATTCCACGGCTCATAGATTAAGTCCACTTAAGTGGACTTGGGCTATTAGCCAAGGGTTTAAACCCTTGGTGAGTTATCGCAATCGAGGAAAATTTCAGAAAACACTATTGTCTTATGGAAAAATTAAATTATCCAGAACTAGTACAAAAAATCATCAAGCTACACGTTGCCAACCTTAAAGATGATGAGGAAGTACAGTTAATTCTTGATAGAGAACACAATCATTATTTACTAATGCTTGTCGGTTGGCAGGAAGAACAACGAGAATATGGGAGCCTCATTTACATTGATATCAAAGGTGACAAAATTTGGATTCAGAGTGATGGTACAGAAGTGGGTGTTGCCAATGAATTGGTTGAGGCAGGAGTCCCAAAACAGGATATAGTCTTGGCGTTTAAATCTCCCTTCAAGCGACAATTTACCGAATATGCTGTTTGCTAAGGTCAAGTTTGATCAGCTACGCTGGTGTCGTAGGCAATCACTAATTCCCAATTCACCCAATCTACATTTACCAGATTATCGTTGACTGGCAAGATGCCAGTTCCACCATGTTTCTTTAAAGTTGGTAATAGACATTTATACCTTACAGGCGCACACCTATTCCATTATTAAAATAGTAGCAAAAAATTACGATAATTACAACCAATAACATATTTTAAGGATCGCATACTAATTTTAGCCTTACATTTCTCAAAAAGCCGCACAACCACCGTAGAATTAATTCCACGGCTCATAGATTAAGTCCACAAAGCGTGGACTTGGGCTATGAGCCAAGGGTTTGAACCCTTGGTGAGTTATCGCAATCGAGGAAAATTTCAGAAAAAACTATTGTCTTATGGAAAAATTAAATTATCCAGAACTAGTGCAAAAAATCATCAAGCTACACGTTGCCAACCTTAAAGATGATGAGGAAGTACAGTTAATTCTTGATAGAGAACACAATCATTATTTACTAATGCTTGTCGGTTGGCAGGAAGAACAACGAGAATATGGGAGCCTCATTCACATTGATATCAAAGG
>JAAHHL010001569.1 GCA_010672185.1 Caldora sp. SIO3E6
AAAAAATCCCAAGAAATTGCATCTCTTAGCTCAAAAACCTGGCATCAACCCGGGTAACCTTGGGGGATGCAGATGCCCAAAACAGCGGATAAATGCTGCATTCATTCTTACTTATTACTTGTTACTTGTTACTTGTTACTTATTCTCCCAAGCCCTAATTAATGGGATATTTTGGGTAATAACTCTAATTTACTTGTTTTTTCTCAACCTAAAACCTAAAACCTAAAACCTAAAACCTAAAACCTAAAACCTCGATCCTGAGATATTTTCAGCCATAGTGCAAGATCTCAGTATTAGGTGTTAGGTAATTTCCCAGGAAGACTCACCGTTCACCTATTTTGTCTAGTGGTTAACAAAAATTGCTAAAGTCTTAAAAAATAAAGCAATTCTACTTAACTCTTCTATTCTAAAAATGTTTCTACTTGACCATCCTGTTTCAAAACTGCGCGGATTGTGGGATTACCTTCTCCCTCTACTGGAGAAACAAATGGTTCACCAACCTTAGGTATGGATGTGCGGTCTATATATGTTGTAGCAGCTTCCCCTAAGGGTATGATTCTTTGAATAGAACCATCTGTATTGAGAACCAAGCGATACTCCAAAATTTGCTCCAATTCAGCAGGAGGTTGCCATTTTTGTTGGAGATAATCTCTCACTTCTTTGACTTGAGGGATGGCATCAAACAGCTTATCTTGAGTATTAGCAGGAGCTTTGGAAGGTTCAGATCCTCTTTCTTGAATATTGCTAGGAGCTTTAGGTGGCTCAGATTCCCCTTCTTGAATATTAGTAGGAGCTTTGGAAGGCTCAGATTCCCTTTGAGCTAAATTTCCTGAGGGAAGAGTAGGGATTGAGGGCAAAGGGGAATTAGCAATCTCAGGAATAGAAGTTTCTTGCTCAGGGGAATCAGGAATCTCAGGAATAGAAGTTTCTTGCTCAAGAGATGGTAAATTTGGTAGCGGTGGCGGTGTTTCTAACGGTTTTGGTCTACTTGACTCAACTGGAGGATTACTTCTAGGAGATGTACCAGCACTGCTCCTGGTACTGGGAGTAACGGGACTAGGACTGGGTGCTGGTCTACGAATAATCGGCGTTTGACTACTAACAGGTGCTTGACTAATAATCGGCGTTTGAGTACTAACAGGTGCTTGACTAATAATCGGTGCTTGAGTACTAACAGGTGCTTGACTAATAATCGGCGTCTGACTACTAACAGGCCCTTGGCTAATAATCGGCGTTTGCCTCCGAATAGGTGCAGGAGACTGTGGCTGGATAATAGTAGTTGTTCTATCTGTGCTGACTGGTGGCGGTGAGTTGGTAATTACTGGAGCTGGAGAATTGGCTTCAGGAGGTGGGGGAGTAACTGGAGAAGGAGGTAACAGTGTGGGTGAGGCAGTGAGAGGACTTGGGGGCACTAAGGTTGGTGTTGGTGCTGGTGGCACTTGGGTCAGAAGTGGAGTTTCTTTTGTGTCTTCTGTGGTACTAGATTCTGGCTCAGCTTGGGTTACAGTTGCTTGCTCATTGGTATTAGACGGCTCAAGTAACTTCACGACCGCAGCAGTGACACCTACTGCAAATACTACAGCTGCAGCAGCGCGAACCCAAGGGGGTAAACCTTGCTGTTCAGATTGGCTCAGGGCAGGTAACGCGACAACCTGACTAGCATATTGTTCCAAAGCTGTGGCTAAGTCGAAGAGCA
>JAAHHL010000157.1 GCA_010672185.1 Caldora sp. SIO3E6
TACGAGACCCAACCTACAGATTACTAAGTGATTGGTTAAGCATACATGATTTGTTAGGCAATAGCGTATCCGGTATGCTGTCGCACGTAGGGCGGATGGAAAGCCAAAACAATTTTATCTTTGGGAACTCCAGCGGCGACGAGTTCATCAGTAATGCCATCTTCTGTCCCGTCAAAATGAATCCAGAGTTTTTGATTGAGGATTTGAACGTGAACGAGGCAGTGGTGAATATGCTTTTTGCCGTCCCAGCCTTCGTTTATCAGGAGAAAGTTGTTCCGATCTTCGCTGACAATTACGAGACTATTAATCTGTACGTGAATATGGGGAAGGCTGGCGTATTCTGAAAGGATTTTGTGAATGTAGTTGCGATATTGGTCTAGTGTATCCATTTGGCGATAACCTCTTCAATTGGGTCGAAAATAATTAGTTTAATGGGATGGTTGGTTAGAACAATTTGCACTATAGGTTCCGAGAAAAAATCCACATATATTTCTTCACGAATGGCAAGATATAAAATACGGTCTGGTTCTGAGAGTGCGAAGAGTTCGGCGTAGAGAATATATTGTCCCAAAGCATTTTGTAGGTCTTTGACTGGAGAGGGACTAATAAAGCTTTTGACTTCAACTGCGATTTTCTGACCTTCCCGTTCAGCCGTTAAAGGTTTTTCGGCAGCTAAATCTACGAATACATGCCGTTTGCCAGCAGACAACGTGAATGTATCATCTGTAATTGTCCAGCTGTCTTTCTCTAAGGCCGTTCTTACTGTATCGTGGTAGATATCTTTTGCCATATGCTATTTTTCCAAAAGATTAACTAGCAGGAAAGCCGTATTTGGGTATCTCCATCTGGGGATAAGGGTTCTGTCACTTCTTCAACTAGATACTGTCGAGAACGGACTTGAACAATTTGTCCTGCTTCTATGCTGATCACCAAGGCTACCAGCGTAAACCGGGACAAAATTTTGACCAAGAATAGCTCAATTGTCCATAGGCTGAAGCCCTTGCTAGATGAGGTGTCCCGCCTTAAGTTGGTAGCCATCACCAATACCTCTTTAAGTGTCTGATACAGAATTTAATTCAATCATTGATAATGGATAATGGATACAGCATTTCTCAGTAAGCGTGAGTTATATAGTTTAATTGAACTGGTTTGGCATTCAGCGAAAGAATATATAGCTCATAGATTATTTGAGTCAGTAGAACAGTTAGAAAGTTTGTTAAATAAATTGCTAAATGAAGGAGGTCTCATTATTAAATGGGAGCGAAAAATTAAAAACAAAGGTAATTCTGTTTATTGCTCACTTCTATTGTCAATAAAGTGCCACTTGTCTGTCCTTGCCATAGTGTCTAGTTCACCTGTCAACACTATTTGTTTATTCAATATCCAATTTTTCACTTCTTCTGCGAGTTCCTTTGCTGATGGACAAGAAATGTAACAATCAGAGGAATGTACTGCATTTGATCCGTGTTCGTATCCCAACAGCCCCAGGAAATCATAACCTGCGCGACAAAAATCGTACATTTTCATCAACGCTTGTTCTTCTCTTTCGTCACCTTCAATTATAGAATCTAAAAGATTTAGGAGTTGAACTGTCTCAAATCGACCTTTATCAATTTTTTTTAAAAATTTGCTTATTTCATCTTTTGCACTCTTGCTATTGTAATTTATAGAGATTAAGTCAATATATTCATCTTTATTCAGTTCCTCCTCAAGCCTTTTTGATTGGTAGACCCAATTTTCAAATTCCTTAATCGTCATCTCTTCTGCCATTAAGTCGAAATATTTGCCTTCTATTTCCTTGAGTTCAATCATTGTTTTCTGGATTGCTCACAACTTTATTTAGGAATTGGGCAAGAAGAAAGCAGAAAGCTAAAAGCCTAACGCTTTATTAACCCTATTCTATCACTCTGGAAAAGATATAATAATTAAAAAAAGTCTCAAATCCAGAGCTAGTCTATGGTTGAACCCCGTCTACCAGCACCGACTGTACAATTTATTGATTCCTATTGTCAACTTTACCAAAATCTCTTTCCAGAAGTACGAAGCTTTGAAAATTTTAAATATCTACTAGTTAGGGTGATAAGCTGAGATTATCATTTCTGTATTCCTTACAGAGAAAGGATGACAGAAAGATATTTTCGAGGAAGCTATCAGAAATACCGGAGTTTTCACCATAAGTACGGGAGAGCCAATAGGGAATGGGAGATTTACCTCACGGGTGCGAGAATTGCTATAATTACCTCTCCTTGAAAGAAGAGGATTGAGCTTTTGGAAATCACCTAAACTAATCGGCGAATCTTACCATAAGCAATGTAAGACCCTCCTTGTTTGGCTTCTTTGACTTCATCCACCACAAAAAGCATCCCTTCTTCGCGAATATTACGAGGGAAGCGAATATTATAGTTGGGGTTATAGCCATCCGAAACTACCCTTGCCCTTAACTTTTTCCCATCCTTAACACACTGAACCAGCACTCCATCACCAACAGTTGTTGTTGTCTCTAAATCCGCCGCCGAACCTACAGCTTTAGCTGCTTGTCTAGTGGTGCTAGAAGCGGAGGTAGATTGAGCAGTTCGCTTTCTTTGTTGACCTGGTAGCAGAAATAGCTTAATGTCACCAGCTGCACGATAAAAGCTACCATCAGCAGATAACTTCACTTCCTCTACTAAATAAGTTGCTCCTTCTTCCCTGAGGCGGCGGGGAAATTGCACATTAAAATCCTGGTTATAGCCTTCAGAAATGACCCTTACCCGCAACTTACCCTTTTCCCGCACACATTTAACTAAAACCCCTCCCTCCTCACTATTAACTACTTCCAGGCTATCGGTAGAACCCGATGCAACTCCCCTAAGTTGGAGATCAGTGCGATCGCGTGCTTGTGCTTGGTGGGATTGATCCCGCATTTCCTTGCGAACAACGGTATCAAATTGACCATTGGCCAGACGTTTGGTTTAGTTGTACCCAGATTAGCCTGTCCGTCGGTTAACAACAAAACACGATTTACCCGTTCTACCGACTGTTGTTCTAGAATGCTATCGCATCCCATCAACCAACCACCACATCTAAACGAGTAGCTTGGTTAACGGCAATTGGTGCCTGACTAACAGAGTAACTAACTTGCATCTGGCTACCTCCGAAGGATTGAAAGCTGGGGGAGAAGATCGTGAGGAAAAGAAAAGCAGGTTTGTTATGATAACATGTCTGTTTGAATACACCACTGACAAACCATTTTTATTATGTTATAGTCAAACGCTTGTTATGCAAGCATTTGAGGGCTGTATCTTCAAAAAAGATTAGTCGAAATGTTTAGGCAGCTTTGACCACAGTGCCGATAATTCAGTCTCACAATCTTGATCGCCAAGTGATGCTTATCTTGTGAGACCTTAACCAATGAAGATGTAATAAGTGTTAGCAAGGCCACAAATTGAAATACACAATGGACTACTCAACAACTATTGCCAAAACTCGCGATTACTACAACAGCCATAATATGAGGAATTTCCATTCTTTTATTTATGGTGAGAATATTCATATTGGTCTTTATCGGGATGGAAATGAATCGATTCGAGCAGCCAATCTGCAAATCCTGGAGATGATTACTTCATTACTAACCCTGAGTCCTTCAACTATAATCTTAGACATTGGTTCTGGATATGGAGGAACAGATCGCTATCTGGCTCGAAAAATTGGCTGTCGGGTCGATTGTCTAAATTTGAGCGAAGCACAAAATGAGTTGAATCGTGAGTTGAATCAACAACAAGGGCTTGAGTCTTTCCTTCAGGTAATTGATGGTAGCTTTGAAGCAATTCCTACTCAAAGCAATATCTACGATCTTGTTTGGTCTCAGGATGCCTTGCTATACAGTAGCGATCGCGTCAAGGTTTTCCAAGAGGTGTCCAGAGTCCTCAAAAAGAACGGACAATTCATTTTGACAGATGTGATGCAGAGTGATGACTGCCCAGTGGAAGTAAGCAAGTCAATTCTAACAACTGTTGACATCACTTCATTAGGTTCTATTAAATCTTATCGGGAGATGGCTAAAGATACTGGCTTTGAGGAAATCCAAATTATTGAAATGCCAGAGCAAGTCACGAATCAATATCAAAAAACTTTAGAGGTAATGGAGCAAAATTATGATCAATTAGCAAAATCTTGCGAGCGGGAATTTTTGGAATATCAAAGAGTCAGATTGAACAACTGGATTAAGATAGGAAAACAAGGATATCTAAATTGGGGAATCCTACATTTTCGTAAGCTTTAGTGTTTCAGACGTTTAAAATTTTATTACGCAACAAGTCTCAAGTATTGTCTGGGTGGGTAAAGTGCCGTTATCAATCAAGGATCGGGTTTTATGGAACTGGGAATAAAAAATCGCACGGCATTAGTTTGTGCTGCCAGTAGTGGTATCGGTAAGGCTATTGCGCGATCGCTAGCTAGTGAGGGAGTACGTGTTGCTATTTGTTCTCGAAATGAGAAAAATCTGAGAATAGCCCAAGAAGCATTACAAGCTGAAAGTGGTTCTCAGATTGTTAGCGTGGTTGCCGATCTAAGTTTAAAGTCAGACATAGACAGGCTTGTAGAAACAGTACAAACCGAACTCGGTTCCATTGAGATTTTAGTCAATAATGTTGGTGGACCGGCCCCTGGTGGTCTCATGGAACTTAGCGAAGAGGAATGGAGTGAAGCATGGCAACTTAGCCTGATGAGCGTCGTGCGACTTACGAAAGCCGTTGTACCAGGTATGATCGAGCAACAATGGGGACGAATCGTGGCGATCGCTTCAAGCACTGCGAAACAACCCAGAGAAGAGCTTTTGTTATCATCAACTATCCGAGCAAGTGTTGCTGCTTTCAACAAAGCAATTTCAGCCAGATTAGCACTTCATAACATACTAATTCATACAGTGTCTCCGGGACCAATCGCCACGGAGCGAGTCAGAAAGCTAACCGAGGATATGGCTGTAACTAAAAACATCTCTTTTGAGCAGGCTCAACAATATCTCGTTGATGAACTTCCTATGGGAAGAATGGGAAAACCTGAAGAAGTGGCAAGTTTAGTCACCTATTTAGTTTCTCAGCAATCGAGTTTTATGACTGGAAACTTTATGGCAATCGATGGCGGTCAACTTAAAACATGGTAAGCATTATGCAAGACATAGAATCAATTTTCAACCAAAACACTCAAGAGAAAAATGTCCTAGAAGACGCAAAGCTCTTTCAATATAGGATTGAAGATATCAAATCTCGCATGAACTCTTTGGAGTCAATGCAAAATGACTATCTTAACTTCTGCCGAAACAAAAATCTTTGTCCTGATTCCACTGGCTTAGAAGTTTCTGCTTCAGTAAAAAATATAATGTTAAATATATTGGAGGAGTTTGATTTAGATAAACCAAGCTCTACAAGCATTGAAGATTATAGCAGCTATATTACAAGACAGAATTCTAGAATAAGAAATTTATTATTACTTTTAGCGCAGTTTGGTTGTCATATAGAATGGTCATCTGCTTCCTATAATCAAGCGGTATTTCCCAGCTTTTTTGACTTGAGAAAGCAAACTGAAAAAATAGTCAATTACGACAGATGGGAAAGTTTTATGATTGCGGACATGGAGCATGAACTGGCCAAACTTTATGACTTGAGTAGCGATTGGAGTCTACTTTTAGCTTCGTCTGGAATGTCAGCTTATGCAACAATACATAATTTTATTACTCGTCATTTATGCCCTGATGATAATATCGTTATCCCAGTCCCAGTATATCATGAAGCAGAAGCATTATTATCCTCAATTCCTGGTATTAAACTCTTGAGATTGAACACCACCGATCCGGATAAAATTGTTTCCAGTATCGATGGAGCAACCAAAGCCATTTACTTAACTCCCATGACCAATGACGAAGCTCTAAGGTTTGTAGATCTCGATGCTCTTATGCAAAAGATTAGCTTAATAGAGCGAGAAATTTTTATAATTGTAGATGGTACTATGTCCGCTGGTTTGATTAGACCAGAAAAATCGATACATAGGAATAGTCCTTCGTTACTATTGTACTTTGAAAGCGGCAATAAGTATCAACAGTTTGAAGATACTGTAATGAAAGGGATTATTATAGTACCAAAGTTATTGAAGGAAAAATTTGTATCTATTAGAAGGGAGCTGGGTACAATTCTGTACGATCGTGTTGCAGTTTCTCTACCAGGTTTTATATCTTATGAAGAATTAAAACTCAAAATGAGTAGATTTGCTCACAATGCCTTGTTTATCAGTGACTATATTAATAATAATCCAGATTTACAATCTTTTTGCAGAGTTAATTATCCTCTTAGTCCATCCCATCCAGATTACGAGTTTGCCCAAAAATATTTAATAGAGCAATTGGGAGGAATTGTGACTTTTTCCTTTGCACATTCTTCTTTTTATCGAAGGGACACCCTAGATTATTTTATTCAGAGTTTGATAAATAAATGTCAGGAAAAAAATATTCCTTTTAGTAAAGGAGATAGCTACGGATTTTCCATTCCCAGGATTCACATTGGTGGTTCGAGAAGTGACAAGCCTTTTTTAAGATTATCTGTAGGTAATCGCTCAATAGGCGAGGTTAAAGCCTTTGCTTCTTGCTTAGCTTCCTGTTTAAGTTCAGCTCTTAGATAAAGTACTTTTTTTACTATTTATCTTTGCCAATTTTTATAATAACTCGCCCTCGTTTCCCTTTTTCCCTTAGCCTTTGAAAAGCTTTTTCGTAATCTGAAAATGCGAAACAACTATCACCATAGGTATTTAATTTACCTTCTTCAACCCAATGAGCGATTTGGGTCAGTTTTTCGTAATTACCTTGACCAACATATAACAATCGTGTTTTTTTGTTGCCAAAAATATTGGACAAAAGATCCATCATATTTTTCAAAGGGTCTGTAGGTATAAATTTACCGTTTTTTGCAAGAATATTCTTGATTTCTTTGAACTTTAAATTAGTTGTCAAATCCAATAATATATCAAATTTTTCTGATAAATCTTTAATATTACTTTTTTGATAATTAATAACTTGATCCGAACCCAAATTCATCAGAAACTCTTCTTGATTGGGACCGGCAACAGCTGTGACCCTAGCACCAAATATTTTCGCTACTTGTATAGCATATACACCTAATCCTCCAGAAGCACCGTTGATTAATACCTCTGTTCCCTTATTTACTTGTCCTAAGTCTTGTAATGCCACAAGGGTGGTTAATGCTCCTAAAGGTAGGGCTGCGGCTTGCTCAAAGTTTAAATTAGATGGCATTAATGCTATATAGTCTTCATCAATAGCCAAATATTCTTGATGTGTCTTTAAGCCTCTAATCAAATCAACATAACCAAATACTTTGTCCCCTTTCTTAAACCTTGTGTTTTCTGCTTCAATTACTCCAGAAAATTCTAATCCAGTTTTCACCAGATGGTCGCCACCAAATAATTTGAAGAATAAATCATACTGACCTTTAACGATGTCTAAATCTGTTGGATTGATCGAAGCACAGACAACTTTGACCAAGACTTCGTTGTTTTTGGGCGATGGTACATCAAGTCCATCTTTGAGGGTGATTTTGCTGTTTTCTACTACAAGTCCTTTCATCACTCTATAAGCATTCTTAATTCTTAATTCCACGCAGCGTTACTAGTGCAGCGGGCATGGAAATAACTGAGCAGCTAAAATCTCCTTGTCCTCCTTGTCCTCCTTGTCTTCCTTGTCTCTTTTGAGTTGCTCAAGGACTTCTGCCTAGCTGCACTAGGGTAAAGGATCAACTTCCAGACTACCGTTAGGCCAAAGCACTACCCTAAACTGAGCTAGGGGTTCTTTGGGTACTAACCCTTCACTGCCAATACCTGCTGCTTCTGGGTTGAGTAGCTCTTCTAGGGGCGTTTCTTCCACATAATCCCAACCGGATTGATTGGTTGGTTCGTAGTCGGCAATAATACCTTCTTCAGTAACACCAACTCGATAAGCTAATTTTTCTCGTGTCATCTCACTTCCTTCCCAGCGATCGCTCAGGGTTTCTCTGAGTTCTTCATTCAAATCACTGATCAACTCGGAGTCAGTCATTTCTGGCCCGAAACCTGGTTCACCCTGATAGCCAAGCCAGGGACTGACTTGCAAAACACCAGTTCTATTAAACACCACTCGGAATGAAGCTATTGCTTCCTGGTTATCCTCAGTGGGAGTGTAGAGCAACTCAGGTAAGGGAGTGTCCTCGTCTGCATCAACATCAGTATTATTGATTGGTTTGTAGCCAATAATCTCTCCATCCCGGCCAACGCTAACGCGATAAGACAAAGTCTGATATGCTTCTCCCCAGTCTTGCCAAGCCTGATTCACTTTTTTGTAAAGAGACCGCTGTAAAAAACGCACCTCAGTCGGATCTGTTATCTCTGATTGGAGAGCTGCCTCTAGTTCAGTGGTAGGAGAGCGAGTAGGAGTGGGGGAAGGTTCGGTTGCTTGTTCTTCTTCACTAGGGGTTTCTTCCGTGATTGTAAGTTGAGTTTCAGACAACTCTGGAACAGGAACAAAGAATAAAGCCACTGCAGCTAATACCAAACTAGTCATGCCCACTGCTGCTGGTGCCGCGCGCTGCGTCATTGGTATTTCAGCTTTGCGATAGCGCTTAGAAACTGGCTCTATTCCCACATTAATATCCGGCAGGGTACGCCCATCTGCGAGAAACTGATCTATTGCTTCGACTAAATCGAACAGCTGTACTGTAGTTAAATCGATTTGTAGTGATTGCCCTTGCTCTTTCTCCGCAGCCGCAAGTTGTGTCAATTGGTGCAAGTTCTTATCTTCGACTTTCTCCAACTGCACCATTGCTGGTTGAGCCCCATCGAGTTTTGGGTGAGACACCTGGCTGAGAGATTCCTGAGCATGGCGACTAACAGCACTCACCAAACTTTCAAAAAAGTCCCGTCCTCCTTCCAGGAGGTAGTCTTGACCAGGAAAATGGCATTGGGCATTAACCAGAATAGTCATCAAGGGTCGGGGATCTAGCTGACCACTAGGGGTAGCGTTAGGGTCGCTTAAGCCCTCTAGGATAAGCGTACAGTTAGGTAGACTATACTGGCGTCGAATTGTCATCAGTTCTTCCTAATGAAGGCTCCTATTATATCAAGTCCGGATTAAGTAATTATGGTAAGTTTTTCCATATCAACTACACTTCTCCATCAAACAGGCTAGACCAAAATCGCTGCATTCCAGAAGTTCCGGTACAAAACAGCAACTTCGTCAATAGCGAGAGTGCCAGCTCATTTAACTTCTCGTTGGAAGCAGTGTAAGCCGCCACTTTAGCTCGGCGGGGATTCATGCGGCTCCGGAAATGAGCCCGGAATCTTTCGAGATACTCAGACAGGCGAAAATGCTTGTCTAGGGGTATCTGCTTCTCGTTTAATTGTTGATAAGCCAGTAGCAGCTGCCTAATGACAACAGTCATTCTGCGTGCTAGATGACAAGAAATCAGAACTAATGCCTTAGCTTGCTCTAGTGTCAAAGGATTGCGGCTGTAAGAGCGCCGCCAGGGATTGCTACAACGCAGACGCCACAGAACAACACGATTCTTGATAATTTCTTGGAGTTCTAGCTCCTTGGCTACCAATAGCATCTCTTCCGAACCCCCCAGTTCCAAAGATTCAATTGCGAGTAGCATCAGATCAATTTGTTGCCGAGTTCGTGGTGGACAATATTGCTCTGAGAGGGCTGGGTCGGCTAAACTATCCAGGATCATTGGTTTTGACTGGTCAGGAGGACTATTGGTCGTCATTGAACTCACAGGATGATTCATTAGCGATTTTGGTGCTACTAGCTTCTCTCAATAAAATGTCCAGTAAATCGGGAAGATGTACACTAACCTAATTGTGACATTAGCTTTTCCAGTTTTTGATGTTACCCAATTTAAAGCCGTAAAGAAAGTGAGTTCTACTTATCTATGGATCTAAAATCTTTAATTCGAGATATCCCAGACTTTCCCAAACCAGGGATCGTGTTTCGAGATATTACCACCCTGCTCAGCAATCCCGAAGGACTGCGCTACACCATTGATCTGCTTGCCCAAAACTGTCAAGATGCCGGACTAAAAGCTGATTATGTGGTGGGAATAGAGTCCCGTGGTTTTATTTTTGGCACTCCCTTGGCTTACCAACTCGGGGCAGGGTTTGTCCCCGTCCGTAAACCGGGCAAGTTACCAGCAGCAGTACAAGGGGTTGAATACCAATTGGAGTATGGCACAGACCGGGTGGAAATGCATCAAGATGCTTTTGAACCTGGCAGTCGAGTGTTGATTGTGGAT
>JAAHHL010001570.1 GCA_010672185.1 Caldora sp. SIO3E6
TCCATTGTCTCCCTTGTCTCCCTTATCTCCCTTATCTACCCCAACTCCCCACACTCCTCCGGCTATTCACTCAGACTGTTGAGGTTTAGGAGAAATACTGGGAGTAGCAGCTGTTTTGAGCTGAATGAAAATGTCAAAGCGTGTTGTACGTTCATCGCTAACGGCAGCTGTCACGCCAATAGCATTAATTGCCTGTGCTAGTACTTGCTGCTGGGGCGGTAGTGGAGGCAAATTTAGATTACTACCGTTGATGGTACGCTCGAAATTTAGGAAAAACTGACCATTGTTGGGATGGGGTTTAGTCGGCGCAACTGTCTTGAATATAGGAGTTTGGGTAAGTAGTGCTTCCGGTTGGGGAAAAAAGGAATTGGTAATAGGCGCACCAAAAGTTAGAAAAGCAACATTGTTTTCTAACCAGCCGTGGGTGGCACTAATACCACCTAGGGGAGATTTCCAGCGAACTATAGGTTGACCTTCTAGCTCAATTTCTTCTACTAGGAACCGATAGCGAGTTGCCATCACTTCATCAAGCTGTTGGAAAGATTTCTCTGCACGGGAACGATTTCTGGAGAGTACCATCAAAACTACACCAGCTCCTAACTGGGGAAACTGGGAATCGTTGGGAATTGCTAATACATCATCAGATGCTGGTACAATCCCCAACAAAAATTCTCCTCCCATCCAGGGTAGTAAATCCTTTTCCCAATCCAAATTTAAAGTCCCTCGTAAACCCTCAGTCAAAGTTTCTGGAGGAATCGGCGTCAGTAAATTGGATTCTGCTCCCTGGAGGTAATTACGCCACAACTGTTCCAAGTTGCCTCCAGAAAGCATTAGCATCGTATCAGCAGGCAAACGCTTGGCTAAATTGCTATTTCTGTTCTCCACTAGATGAGAGAAAGTGCTATCAGGCTTGAGCCAGGAAATTGAGCGAAAACGTATCCCTTTTGACTCTAAGGTTACCGTTGTTGCTATGCCTTGTTTTTGTTCTGCTGCTGCCAGGTTTTCTGGAGAAAGGGAGCGCCCAGAGTTAGCTGCTGCTGTTGCAGAGAAAGCAGGCATGTTCAAATACAACTGAGCAAAGGGTTTCGAGGTTTTAATTTGACTCAGTGCCTTAGTATAGCCAGAAGTTGCTGCCACCGAGGGCTCCCCAGTATAAGTGTCAATCACCTGCTCCATAGTTGGGGAATTTTGAGTTACCACCAGAAAACGCCCTAGCACTGCTGCTGAAAATTGTTGAGACTTGTTCTTTTTTGTTTCTCGAATCTGAATTCCTTTATAGTTTCTTGCCAGCAACTGCCTTTTTGAGTTAGCTTTGGCTAGCAGTTCCTTCGCTTGGATTTGGTTTTCAATTGGTAGTACTATGAGGTCTGGTTGTTTGAGAAATGGTGTTTCTGCTGGTGTCCCAGATTCCAGGTAACCAATCATCACTGTTTCACCCAACCAGGGTTGAATATCTTCCTCATAGTTGTAGCCATTAGCTTTGAGGAATCTATCCTTGAGCTTCGTCAGTTGCTTTTTTAAAGCAGCTTTGGTTTCCGGAGTACCGTAATTGTGCAACTTCTGCCATTGTTCTGTATCTGTAGAGATGGATGCCGTTAGGAGAGCATCTTCTGGGACTAACTGGGCACTGATCACAGCTCTTCCCCGTAACAGATGTCGCTGTACCATCAAGTAAGCAGCTACTCCACCACCAATT
>JAAHHL010001571.1 GCA_010672185.1 Caldora sp. SIO3E6
CTTCGACAAATCCACCCAGGAGAGCCTGAGAGCAAGAACCAAAAAACACGGCCTCAAGAGATTTCATGTCTCCTTGCCGAACAAGTCGACCAACCGCAGCTTTCGACTCGCCGACGACTCCAACGGAAACAGTCTGTTTGTGTTTCTCCTGGATGGAAAAGAAATCAAACAGACCTGGAGCTTCATATCTCCGTTGAGGAAGTGTGTTCGGCAATAAGGCGATCGCGAGTGGTGCGATCAACCACAAACGCTTGATTTAAGCCTGTAACAATCCCCCGATAAAACCGATTGTTAACATATTCCCCTAGCGGGGTTCCGGCTTTCCGCAGTTTTTCGAGCAGATTGAGGGTGGTGGCATCAGCAAACTGCCAACCTGTGGCGGTGAGTGCCTGTTGAGGCATGGCAAAAGATTGGGTTTGTACCACGGTTTCAAATTGATTGAGGGACTGATCCTTGTCCCAGTTTAAGGCTTGGAAGGTTTGGGGTTTGGGTTTTAATTTTTGTAGAATAGTAATTGTTGGATAGGCGATCGCAGCAAAGACAGGTGCATCACCAAAATCAATAATTTGCTGGAGTTGGGCTTCACGGGTGATGAATTGACGTAACTTTTTGCCATAGGCGGCTCGGAACCATTTGTTTGAGGAAATATAGGTTAAAACGCCGTTTTCCCGCAGTAAATTTAAACCTTGTTCATAAAAAAAGACGTATAGATCGGCGGTTCCTGTATAGGAGGTGTAGAGCTTTTTAAGCTGACCTTTAAGGTGTTTAATTTTTTCCTGGCGCACATAGGGCGGATTACCAATAACTACATCGAAACCGCCATTTTGCTGAAACACTTCGCTGAAATACACCTCGAAGTCAAAAGTTTTATCCTGATTGGTGATGGTGTGAATCAACCCTTGAATAGTGGCGCGTAAATTCGTCTTGCGGTCTGGGTCGGTTTCTTCAAAGTATTCCTGTTTCTGCTGCTCTAATTCGGCAAACACCTGATAATTCAGCAGGTTCTTCTCAACACTCAGCAACGAGTTTCCACAGACAATTTTGTAGTCCAGGTTAGGCAGGGGTTTAATGCGGGTGTAATCTTCCTCATCTACTACCAGCGACAACCACAGCCGCAGTTTGGCGATATCCACCGCACCGGGATCAATGTCTACGCCGTAGATCGAGGTTTGGATAGCATGGCGTTTGAAGGCGTAGGCGGATCTGCCCTCATCCCCCCGGCCTCACAAGGGTAGGTTTTTTACATAAGATACTAGGGTCGGTGAGACAAGGAGGACAAGGAAGGAAAGTAGACAAGGAAGAAAGAGGGAATTGTATATTACGAAGTATTCACAAACGATGATTGTGGAAATAATCCATTTAAGGAAATACCTTTACCGCAAATTAAATCGGCAATAATATTAATTAGTCCCTTTAAAAAACAGGATATAGTTCGATTTGTTTGCTTCAAATTAAATTGCTGATTTTTACAGTTTTCGGCAATTATTTGATTGTTTAACTTATCTGATAAATGTCTCTGTTCATTAGTACCAGCTGCTACAGTCCAGAGAGTAGCTACTGCCATAGCTAACCAGATTCTTTCAGCTCTAGCTGGTTCTCTTAATCTGGTTTTATGCCACTGCCAACCATCACTTTTAACATCTCGATAGCTCGATTCAATTCCTATGCGTAAAATGTACCATCGAACCTTTCCTTG
>JAAHHL010001572.1 GCA_010672185.1 Caldora sp. SIO3E6
TATGCACTAAGAGCTAGAATTAGGAAATATAAATTTTCTTTGTGTCCTACCCTTCGGGAACTCCTTCGGAGAATGTGCCTTTGTGGTGAGTTCTCTTCATGTCCTAACCTATTCGCGTAGTGCTATATTTCCCTACAATGGTGCAAGGTTTTTGCATTTTTTGCTTCAAAAACCTTGGACTATTTTGGCTTGCTGCATGATTGAAACCCAAGTCTTGTATAGCTTCCACACTCATGCAGCAAACCCTAAATATCTTTAACAATTGGACTGATAAATTTACCACTTAAGAGTAGGGGCGCACCGACGTGCGCCCTGAATCAACTGCGTAACGAACTACGCTTCACCAGTTTGAATGTTACTCCTTTGAAGTCATCTTCGTCAGATGAACTTGGAGCAGTTGACAGGCGAACTTCTCTTCCTCCATCACTTTTAAGTTTTTCCTCTTCCTTGGTAATTTCTTGGTACATTGAACCTGTCTCTTCCCAATTCATTCTTCCAGACTCAATTTCCTCAAGGTACTCTTGAAGCTTGTACAAATCTTCCTTAGGCACACCCACCTTTTTAGCTTCTTGAATTAAGATTCTAACTTCTCTGGGTGTTACAGGAATCATCTATTACTCCTCTGCTACAAATCTGTTGAATACTGCTTATTAAACTGATGTGGTGCGTTACGCTGCGCTAACACACCCTACGATACAGCACTTTTCACTGTAATAAAGTACAGTATATCAAAGTCCCCCTTGGCAAGGGGGATTTAGGGGGATCAACAACGTACCCCATAGCAGAACAAACTGCTGTAAGTACATTTTTCCCGAGTAAATCACTCAAGAAAATTGGTATAAGTAACCTACCACCTACCACCTACCACCTACTACCTATCTGCCTTTTTACCAACAAGAAAGTAAGTATTCATTTCTCCCTTCCCTTTCACCCTAATCTGACCTCTATCCTCGAACAAGTATTTATCCCGCAAGTATTTATGGGTGCTAGCGGTGAGGTGGATTTTACCAGATACACCGTGGGACTCCATCCTACTAGCAGTATTTACCGCATCACCCCACAAATCATAAATAAACTTACTAACACCAATCACTCCTGCTACCACAGGTCCGGTATTGATGCCAATGCGGATATGGAAATCTTGTCGCATTTCTTGGCTCAAATCAGCTATTGCCGCTTGCATATCCATTGCCATTTCTGCGATCGCTTCAGCATGATTTGGTTGTATCCTGGGTAAACCTCCCACCACCATGTAGGCATCCCCAATAGTCTTGATTTTTTCTAAGCCATGTTGTTCTGCTAGCTTGTCAAATTTGGAGAAAATGGCATTGAGTAACTCGACTAGTTCTGGTGCAGAAATCTTGGCGGAGAGTTCAGTAAAGCCGACAATGTCAGCAAACAAAACCGTAACTTCAGCAAAATTTTCCGCGATTGTACCTTGTTCGTGTTTCAGGCGTTCAGCAATAGGCTGGGGTAAAATATTGAGTAATAAGCGTTCGGTTTGTTCCTGTTGATAGCGCAGTGCCTCTTCTGCTTGCTTGCGTTTGATCCACTGTCCCAACTGGCGACCAATTGCTGCCATTATTTTCAGTAAATCTTCATCAGCCTGTTGAGCATCGCCACAAAAGAGAGTTAGTACTCCCAAAATTTTACTGTCTGCTAGCAGAGGAACGCCAAACGCTTGTTGCAATCTTG
>JAAHHL010001573.1 GCA_010672185.1 Caldora sp. SIO3E6
CAGTTTTTAGCTTTCAGCCGTCAGCTTTCAGCTTTCAGCTTGAAGATTACCCAGGGATTTTCCACAACAATGCCAGCTTTTTGAGCCCATTTGATACATTTCCTTGTACAAGACTTGGCTTATTAACGGATGAAAGCCTTATCTGGCATGGCTTACACACTTATGCAGCAAGCCCTAATTATAGAGAGGGGCAAATATCAGTCACCCAAGGTGTTTTAGACACCGGTGCTAGCTTTGCCGAAGTGGAAGCCACTTTAAAGGAAATGGTCAACAACGGTTATGTCAGTGTAGACAATCATCCCGTTAGTGGTATTGTCGTTTATCGGTTCGTTGAACTCTAAGAAGGAATGGATAATGGATAATGGATAATGGATAATTGGGAATTGGGAATTGGGAATTGGGAATTGGGAATTGGAAATTGGGAATAATGACCAACAACCAACAACCAACAACCAACAACCAACAACCAACAACCAACAACCAACAACCAACAACCAACAACAAACCTACTCAATTCCAAGCTAACCACTTCTGAGCATTAAGCCGTTGGATTACGTAAAACACCATCAGATCCAAGGTTACTTTGCGCTCATCAATCATAAAAGACTCTATAGTACTGGGTTTGACACCATTGGCAGAAGAGGAGAAAGCCTTCCGCTTTTTGATATCTTCATCGGGAAAATAAACATTGAATTGACGCTGTCCCTGACTCCAGTTACCCTTCACTTGCCAGCAATCATCAGTGGGACTTATGCCAGAAATCTGGATTTTTTCCTTGACAAAAGTCACGTCTACATCACTAATTCCTTGTTTGGCAAAAGCAGTCTTCAAAGCCGGTAAATAATGCTGTTCGATAAACTCATTAAAAGGTTTAGTTTCCACTGCTGGTGGTTTGGCTTTCTTGGCTTTGGCTTCCTTAGCAGCTGGCTTCTCAGGAGGAGTCTGCGCTTCTTCGGGGTTGGGATTGGGTTTGGTTTCTTCTGCCATAACTCAGGTGAATCCTTAATCTGTAATATCAGGAAGAACGCTTAATTTTAAGTCTTGATCTATCTTATGCCAGATTGGATTTACCGTTACCCACCGCTAGAAGCGGGAACTCTCCTCAAACGCTACAAGCGCTTTCTTGCTGATATTCAGCTGCAATCCGGAGAAGTAATCACTGCTCACTGTCCTAACACCGGTCCGATGATCGGCGTTTGCACTCCCGGTAGTCCAGTACAGGTTTCCCGTAGTGACAACCCAAAGCGGAAGTTAGCCTACACCTGGGAGATGATCCAGGTCAATGATACTCAACCAACCTGGGTAGGAGTCAACACTGGTTTACCTAATCGGGTGATTAAATTAGCCTTAGAACAACACCTGATACCGGAGTTAGCTAATAACTACAGTACTATCCGCACCGAAGTTCCCTACGGCAAGGACAAAAAAAGCCGGGTAGATTTTCTCTTGAGTAGCGATCGCTCTTCGGGGGAAACGAGTCAGCAGACGCGGGGACGCGGAGACACGGAGACGCGGAGAATGGAAATCCCAGGTCAAATATCGCTCACCCCTGAAGAGCAATCCTTAAATTCACCCATCTATGTGGAAGTCAAAAGTGCTACTTTAGCCGAGGGTAAGGTGGCGTTATTCCCTGATACAGTAACCACTCGTGGACAAAAGCACCTGCGAGAACTAACCGCACTACTTCCCCAAGA
>JAAHHL010001574.1 GCA_010672185.1 Caldora sp. SIO3E6
GCTATATTGTACTGGAGGACGAAGTAAATAAAGGTAGAAATACTAACTAGACGCACTCCCAGATTACCAGTAGGGACAGCAAAGGGAACTATCCAAGCAAAGTACCAAGCATGAACAATGGGAGATAAAATGAGGAGGACAAAAAAGTACCATTGGGCAAATTGCTCAAAAGTTTTGGAACGCAACAGTAGCCAAATTCCCGATAAACCAAGGGGAAACAGATAAATCCAGTTGACTTTGCGGGAAGGTTCCCAAATTCTACCGACTAGTTTTGGCTAATACCTATCACCTTCACCTACAACCGGGAGAAGGAATAGTGGAGCGAGCAGGAGGATTACACCGATTTATGGGTTGGCAAGGGCCAATTCTAACTGATTCCGGTGGTTTCCAAGTATTTAGTCTAAGTCAGCTGCGCACGTTGACAGAAGAGGGGGTAACTTTTCGTTCGCCTCGGGATGGACAGATGATTAATCTGACCCCAGAGCGTTCAATTGAGATTCAGAATCGGCTAGGGGCAGATGTCATCATGGCTTTTGATGAATGCCCCCCTTACCCAGCAGAGCGATCGGAAGTAGAACTGGCAACTGAGCGCACTTACCGGTGGCTCAAACGTTGTATCGCAGCTCACAGACGCTCAGAAGAACAAGCGTTATTTGGTATTGTTCAGGGGGGCGTTTACCTGGATTTACGTCGTGCCGCCGCCAAGTCTTTGGTGTCTTTGGATTTACCAGGGTATGCCATTGGTGGCGTTAGTGTCGGTGAACCAGCTGAACTGATTCATGAAATTGTTACCACAACTACCCCATACTTGCCAATAGATAAGCCTCGTTATTTAATGGGTGTTGGTACTTATCGGGAAATGGCCAGAGCGATCGCGGCAGGGATAGATTTGTTTGATTGTGTAATTCCTACCCGTTTGGGACGTCATGGTGCTGCCTTAGTACAGGGAGAGCGATGGAATTTGAAGAATGCCCGGTTTAGAGAAGACTTTACCCCTCTAGATGCCACTTGTCCTTGCTACTGCTGCCAAAACTTCAGCCGTGCTTATCTGAACCATTTGATACGTTCTCAAGAAGCCCTCGGCTATACATTACTCTCTCTGCACAATGTTACCGAACTCATTCGCTTCACCCAAAGGATTCGGGAAGCTATTCAGCGCGATAGCTTTGCTACAGAATTTGCCCATTGGCTAGAACCGAATGGCACTTGAATTTTGGCTTGGGAGAATAAGTACTTGCTCCTCTCTTCCCCCTCTCCCCACACTCCCCACCCTCCCCACACTCTCCACACTAGAACCCCAGAAAACTGCTCAAAACTGAGCAGGTTCTATGTTAAGATACTTTTCAATTATGAAAATTCTGTTGAAAAGGTAGAGTCAAATATGGAAGCTGCGTTACTTTTAGCCAAACTGCCGGAAGCCTACTCAATCTTTAATCCTTTAGTAGACGTTCTGCCAGTAATTCCTGTTTTCTTCTTACTGCTGGCTTTTGTTTGGCAAGCTGCTGTAGGTTTTAGGTAAATTCTGAACCTATTACTATTGTAGTAGCTCGACACACCTAAAATGGTAGTTCAGATTTTCAGTAGTGCGTTCGCGTAGCGTGTGCGTAGCACAAACGTCTCGCTCGCTAGAGGAATATAAAAAGCGAGCAAGATGCTCGCACTACATCTATTTCACTATTTTAGGTGTGTCGCGA
>JAAHHL010001575.1 GCA_010672185.1 Caldora sp. SIO3E6
GCTGAAAACGGCGTACAAGCGGACAACAGTACCTAGACGGGAATTCAAACGTGTGCTCTTCCGATCTTGAAGCGAAGCAAGTAATCCCGAATTTCTCCATATTTTTGTTTGCGAGAATCAGGTAACATTGACTCAGTAGTAATACCTAGGGCATCACCAATGGCTAACCCAAGCATCATTCCCTCAACTCGGTCAAAATTAACAGATGATAGTCGTCTCGGTGCAGTATCGAATAACTTGCTTCGCTTCAAGTCTATTTGTGCAGTAATAAATAAATGCTCTAGTAGTTCTTCGTTAGTTTTCACTGCAATTAACTCCTATGGGTTGAGTTGATTTTGTAAACTTATTACCCTTCTCGAAAAAAGACTCCATTAACTTGCAACAATCTTCCCGTTTGATAATCTCCAAAGCCTGGAGATAAGTGATAAAGGGAAAATCCCATCCCCTTGATTTTTGTCAACATTTCCTCAAAAAGAAGCTGCCCTTCATAAAGTGGCACTAAAGATAGTTCTAAGTAAATCCCCTTAATTTGAGGAATAATCTCTTGAGCTCCTTGCAAAACTTGATCTTCATAGCCTTGTGTATCTATCTTGAGCAAAGTTGCCTGGGACTGCTTAACATAATTAACTGCCATATCCGACAATGTCGATATTTTAACTTTTTCGGAGTCAACGTATACAGATTTTGAGGCGGCATCAATATGGGTTTGCAGTATAGGTAAGATCGAACTACTTTGAGAATTCTGGGAAATATTGATTTCAGTTTCTCCATTACGCTCTCCAATAGCGCATCTTTCAGCCACCTGCCAATTAGGATTAGACTTACTTGCTTCCTGTAATTGCTGGTAGGCATCAGATAAAGGCTCGAAGGATACTACTTGACCTTGATATCCCATTGCCAATAAATTTTCGGCAAATTGTCCTATATTAGCTCCGACATCCAGAACTAAATCTATTTCATGAAATGTCAGCATTTTCAGAAAGCTAGCACCTTTTTGCTTAGAGTTGATCGCCCTAGCTCGTTCAATAGGTGTGGGGTAATATTTAACTATATCTATGCCAAAACTGCGGGTTAGCTTTTTAATCAAATTCTTCATAATACCTCAATAGCTCTGTCAAAATTGATAATCATAGCACTCTAATTCTTCACGAAAAACGTACTGCACAATTTTTTGCGATCGCTCTGTATAATATTCCCGATAATCTGCCTGACGTTCCTCAGTTTTGTTAACTACTGGAATAGTTACTTTAAAAGGCACCCCTGCTTTCTCCAATACCTTGTCAAAATCAGCTTGCAGATTTTCAAAACGCATCACCAAGTCCATGTCAGCAGTGTAATTTCCATACATCAAGTAAGGTTTAGTAGGAACACCAAGAGCTTGTTTAAGCCGATTACGTTTACTATGACGCAAAACTGCCTCAAGACTGCGTTGCCATCTATTGCCATAAATCGAGCCATAATGTTTAACAATCCACTCATCAAAAGAATGAGTTTTACAAAATTTCATATCTTCCACATAACCGGGTAAACGGTGAACCCAAGAGGAGGGATTGGCAATAAAATGCTGATATTTTGCCGCTCTTTTCACATAATCCGAAGCCAAGCTATCGTAGGGGTTGCGAATACAGCTAAACTTCAACAAAGATGCAGCTTCTTCTTCTGTCAGCAAGCCATGTTCAAATATCGCTTGCTA
>JAAHHL010001576.1 GCA_010672185.1 Caldora sp. SIO3E6
ATGAAGGCATCGAACAAATATTGCATTTTCTGGCAGTCGCACCAATTTGACTAAAATAGTAGGAGTAATATTACTACAGTTTTCCGAACTGATACAAGGGGTACATGAGGTTGAAAAGGTACTAGGTCTTAGATGTTAGGTGTTAGGGGTGGGTTAGTACCCATTGGTGTCAACTTAAAGTGAAATCCTTGCCCCGCCTAGAGTTTAAACTCTAGGCTTATAGCTCAAGTCATCTAAAGATGACTAAAATAAATCCGAAAGATGTAGTCCATTTCAATGGACTTAAGCTATTAGCCTTGGATTTAAATCCAAGGCGGGTTATGGTATCCAACCAGCTGGCTATGTCTAGGCTTAAGTTGACACCAATGGTTAGTACCTCCTGCCTTCTGCCTCCTGCCTTCTGCCTTCTGCCTTCTGCCTCCTGCCTTCTGCCTTCTGCCTTCTGCCTCCTGCCTCCTGCCTCCTGCCTTCTGCCTCCTGCCTTCAGAGCACTGGTTTGTTAAATTTTAAACAGGACTATCATGGAGTTACGATGAACGGTATCTGCACAATGGGTAATGACCGAGTTTATGACCAAGTGGTTGCCCTACTCAATAGTATTGAGGTCATACTAGGACCAGAAACTCCCGTTTGTGTTTATCCCTTTGACGAACAAACTGAAAGTATTGCGGCGGAAATTGCTAAACGAGACAACGTCATTCTTTATGAAGACCAAGAATCAATTCAGCGATGGGACGAGTTTATGCAAGGGGCTCGTCCTGATAAACTGAATCGGGGTTTGAGACTCTATGGAGCCCATAGACGATTTTGTGCTTTTGACGGCCCTTTTGATAAATTCATCTACCTAGACGCTGATACCTTAGTGATGAATTCCCTAGACCTTGTATTTAACAAGTTAGATGAACATGATTGTGTAGTCTACGATTTTCAATTTAAAGAGCCTCAATATGTTTATGATATCAATTCTCCTAAATTACTAGAAATATTTCCCCAGCAACGTATTGATCAGGAAATATTCTGTTCTGGTTTCTATGCCTCCAAACGTAATATGTTTTCCCAAGAACAGAGAGATTGGCTTATCGCCAACCTCCAAGCTGGTGAATCCGCCGTATTTAAGCCCGGTGGTCATGACCAACCTGTGGTTAATTATATGTTTATGAGGTCTGGTTTCTCAATTTACAATTTTGCTCATCACTTACCAGCTACAGAAAGAACTGGTTGTTGCGTTACTTCTCCCCATTTTGAAGAGCGCGATCGCATCCTCTATGATAAGGGAAACCGACTGACTTATCTGCACTATATTGGTATTTCTCCGAAGATTCCAGCAGCCGCTTGTGCTGGAGAAAATATCACCTTTCCCTATCGTGACCTTTTCTTGCACTATCGCTATCTCCATGAACCAGAGAAGCGTCCAGTTTTTACCACTCCTCCCAAACCCTACAATTACCAACCTCCAACTAGTTTCTTACAAAAAGTTCTTAGAAAGTTAAAACTATAGAGATTTTCATTAAGGCAATTTTTGAAAATGATTGTACCCGTGATGTGGTGCGTTACGCTTCGCTAACGCACCCTACTGGACTGACCCACCTAAAATGGTGCAATAGATTTTGGTTTCTAGTTCTTTCTTACTTGTTACTTTTTACTTGTTACTTTTTACTTCAAAACCAGTTTCTAATGCACTATTTTAGGTGGG
>JAAHHL010001577.1 GCA_010672185.1 Caldora sp. SIO3E6
CCGACTTCGAGCCCACGCACAGCACGGTAGGCGATTACTGGGGCCACGCGTACAACTTTCCGGAGTGAACATGATCGACAAGACCACAAGCGTCGAGGAGATCGCCTAGTAACAACACCTATTATGGTCGAATCACAACCGTCGGTGAAATTCCTAACCCCAGAAGAGTCAGCAGATGTTGATCGAGCGCTGATGTCGTCTTCTGAGAAATTTTTGACTAGGCTGACTATTTCTTCCCTGAAGCTGTTGCTCTACATTGCTAATGATCTTGGTATCTCGATTGAAGAGTTAACTCACCAACAGATAATCGACTGGATTGAGAAGGATTGCCAGATTCGACGGGAGCAGGGAGTAGATGCGGCGGTGTTAAAGTGGTAAAGCTCTCATACCAGATCCGGATAATTGCCCCTACAAATGGTTTTGTCGGCAACATCTTTCTCCCCCAGCTTCTCCATCCTCCTCAGCTCACTTACCGGCAATTATAGTTAGGGCTTGGGATAATTAGTGCGCAAGCTATACCTGACAAGGCTTTCAGCTGTTAATAAGCCAAGTCTTGTACAAGGAAATGTATCAAATGGGCTCAAAAAGCTGGCATTGTTGTGGAAAATCCCTGGGTAATCTTCCAGCTGAAAGCTGAAAGCTGACGGCTGAAAGCTAAAAACTGATAGCTAATGACAAATTGCAGCAGACCCTAGTTATTCAACCGGATTTGGTCTCAGGGAGCATTTACTTAGTTCATATCAGCTAAGTCGGAGATGGTTTGTGACAGTAGTTATTTCTTTAATCAACCTCAAAGGGGGTGTAGGTAAGACAACAACAACTATTGCTGTAGCAGAAATGTTGGCTGGGGTTTTCTATCAAAAGGTTTTGGTAATTGATCTTGACCCTCAAACCAATGCCACAGTAATGTTAATTGGAGAAGAAAGGTGGGAAGCCCTTAACGATAATCACCATACCTTATGCCAATTGTTTCTCAATGCGACGGATCCGGACAATCACCAGTTTGACTTGGTTCAAACCCTGCAACATCAAGTCTCAAATGTCACGGATGTAGAAACCCTGGATTTATTGCCTTCGAGTTTAGATTTAGTTGATATTCAATATAAGCTAGCAACTATTCCTACAGGAAAATTTTATGCTTTGTGTCCCATAGATATACTGCGTCGAGGGATTCAACCAATTATTGAGCATTACGACTATATATTAATTGACTGTCCCCCTAATTTAGGTATTATTACTCTTAATGGGCTACAAATTTCCCAACGTTATATTATTCCCGCTATCCCTGATTTACTCTCAACTTATTGCATTCCTCATGTAATTGCTACAGTTCACGATTTTTCAGAAACTATTGGTCAGTCGATTGAACCTTTGGGGATTGTTATTTCTAAGTATCAAGCTGATATGACTCTCCACGAGCGAGTAATCAAAGATTTACGCCGCTATAGCAAAGATGCTCCCGTATTTGATGCCCAAATACATCAAAGACAGCAGATTGCTGAAGCAGCTGAGTTTTTAAAACCTCATCAGTTTTCAACTCTTAAACAAAAATGGGGCAGTCTTGGTCAATTTGAAAGTTACTTGAATTTAACTAAGGAGATTATGAAGAGGGTGGTTGCATAAGTTTGGTTACATTTGCTATTATTATTGAATAATGGGATAGGTGTGCGCCTGTAGGGTATGGTTGATTGG
>JAAHHL010001578.1 GCA_010672185.1 Caldora sp. SIO3E6
TTGCCTCATCAGGTACATTCGAGCTGTCTAGAGGAGATTCTGGTTGGGTTACTGTTTCATCTGAGGAGGATTCAATGACTTCAGGTACTGAGGTTGGGGGGTCATCTGCATCAGGATTATCTTGCTCAATTGCTGGAGAAGCAGAGTCTAAAGGTTGGAGGATTTCATTATTGGGAGCTGGAGCAACTTGCTTTACTAATGATTCTGATGCCTCTAAATCAGGTTCTGTAGACTCTACAGGGGTTGGCAGCTCCTCTAGCTCTTTTAGCTCTTTAGAAATAATAGCCCAAAAAACTGTTCCCGTTAAAGCACCGCAGTTATGACAAGTTTCAGCATTCACCAGTACTTCAGTTCCGCATTCATGGCAAGCTTTCTGGGTCAAAGAAGTTCCACATCTTTGACAAAACTTGTTGGCATCTTGGTTTTTGGACTGGCATTTGGGACAAATTAACATAATAGAGCTTTCTCAACTACTATCAGAATGACTAAATTTGGGTATACTAGCTAAACGCCATATAGTTTGCCATGTACAATTAGAGGTTATAGCTTTCAACATTCAACACGCTAGATTAGGGGCTTAATCACGGAAATGGGTTATCATAATTTTTGTAAAACTGCCTAAAGTTAGTTATAGGGGCTTTAGAGGCTTTCATGCTACTGGAGTTGGTCACGCCATTGACCAAGCTCTAAGCCTCCACATATAGATGAACAATCCCTGAGTTTATGAGCTATAAGGTAGAAAATTCCATAACTTCAGTTATCCGTATTACCTGAGGGTTGCACCCCTGACCTATTCCGTTGCGCAACCAGTAGAAGGTATCTTCATCAAGGATGCGCGACCCTTGCACCAAGTAAGTGCTCCGGATGAGCAAATTGCCGCTCAGAAAGTCGGTGTTGTAAATGTCCGCTATTTGTCAACAGTAGCAGTCCTTCACTGCCTCTGTCGAGGTGTCTAAGTGGTAGGTGGTAGGTGTTAGGTGGCAGGTGGTAGGTAGTAGTGTTTCTCCCATTCAATTGGGGCGCGAAGTACTTTCAAGAAACAAGGCAGGAGGCAGGAGGCAGGAGGCAGGAGGCAGGAGGCAGGAGGCAGGAGGCAGGAGACAGGAGGCAGGAGGCAGGAGGCGAGGAAGGAAATAGTGTTTTTCCTGTTCAATTGGGGTCGCGAAGCGCTCCTCAGGGCTCTCTAGCAGCATCCTTGACTAAAACCATTCAGTCTATATTGATTTGGTTTGGACAATGATGTCCTTGTTCAAAATCTGTAATATTAGAGAGTGTAACCTGGGCAATGTTGTGAAGGGCATTGTCAGTAAAGAAAGCTTGATGACCAGTAATAAGCACGTTAGGAAAAGTCAGCAGGCGCTGAAATAAATCATCTTGAATAACTTCATTGGATAAATCCTCAAAGAATAAATCAGATTCTTGCTCGTAGACATCTAAGCCAAGATAGCCAATTTTTCGGGACTTGAGAGCTTCAATTACTGCTTTGGTATCAATCAAAGCTCCTCGGCTGGTGTTAATCAGCATGACGCCTGGCTTGATCTGCTCTAAAGCTTGGCTGTCAATCAAGTGATAGGTTTGGGGGGTTACGGGACAATGGAGAGAAATGATATCAGATGCTCCTAGGAGTTCAGTAAGCTCTACGTATTTAGCTCCTAATGCTTCACAACCTGGATTAGGATATAGGTCATAGGC
>JAAHHL010001579.1 GCA_010672185.1 Caldora sp. SIO3E6
TCAAAAACTAAGATCACTAAATCCCCTGAAGTAGAATATTGCTTGCAATTTGTTAGCGATCGCAGCTCCTGGGCAAATGTCCTAGAAAAGGCTAAGGAGCAAGGGGTAGTACCCCTGCGTCCGATTCACGGTGACCCTAAAATCAATAATATTATGATTGACTCTGCCACGGGGCAGGCAGTCAGCATTATTGATTTAGACACTGTTAAGCCTGGTTTGGTTCACTACGATATTGGTGACTGCCTTCGTTCCGGTTGTAATCCCCTAGGAGAAGAAACTCAACAGTGGGAAACAGTTCGCTTCGAGCCGGATCTTTGCCAGATGATCCTACAGGGCTATCTTACCGTGGCCAAGGATTTCCTAACTATTACCGACTATAACTATCTCTACGATGCTATCCGCCTGATTGCTTTTGAGCTGGGATTGAGATTTTTTACCGATTATCTGGCAGGCAATGTTTACTTCAAAGTTAAGGAACAGTCGCAAAATCTTGCTAGGGCACTAGTTCAATTCAAGCTCACCGAGAGTATAGAATCCCAAGAAGTTGCCCTTCGGGGTATAATTAAGGATTTACGCCTAATGTGAATTAGATACCCACAACGTACAAAATCAATTACTGTAGGGGCGGGTTTAGGGTCACCTTTAACGCATTTTGCGAAAATCTTAATACAAAACCCGCCCTAACGATAACCTGGGGAATGTACAATTGGGGACTGGTTATTTTTACCTGGGCATGGTGTTGGGCGGGTTTTGATCCCAAAATTCGGGTAAAATGGCCTAGTTGTCGCTAAACCCGCCCCTACGAGATGTGCAATTTAATTCCCATTGGAAGACGTGATTTGCAATGAATCAACAGAGTTTTGCCCTACAGCCCTTTACCTCCACTAGCCCTTTAACCAATTGCGAGATAGTTGGCAGCATAACCCGCTACAATCAAACCCTGACTATCTCCTATGAACTACACTGTCAGCTCACAGAACTAGTAATTCCTACTTTAACCAGGGAACCAATGCGCAAGGATGGGTTGTGGCAAGAAACCTGTTTTGAGTTCTTTGTTCGAGTTAAAGATGCTCCCCAGTATTGGGAATTTAACTTATCTCCAGCAGCAGATTGGAATGTTTATCGCTTTGCCGCTTATCGACAAGGGATGGAAGAAGAGAAGGCTTTTACCTCACTCCCGTTTAGCATTGAGCAACAATCAAATATGTTGCGGCTTACCCTCGAAGTTGATTTGGCTGAGTTGGTTAGTGCCAACCAAATTCTGGAAGTTGCTATTAGTGCAGTAGTTAAATCTAAAGAAGGTGAGGTGAGTTACTGGGCATTAGTTCATCCCGGTTCTAAGCCCGACTTTCACCACCGAGACAGTTTTATTCTAATAGCGCGACACGACTAAAATAGTGGGTTAGAAACAGGTGGGGAATTTAGAATTTAGAATGAGAAAATGTAGGTTGGGTGGAACGAAGTGAAACCCAACACAATGTGCTCCGGAGTTGGGTTACGCTATCGCTACACCCAACCTACTTAGGGTCTGCTGAATAAGTGTGGAAGCCATACCAGATTCGTCTTTCAATCATGCAGCAAGTCAAAAAATCCCAAGAAATTGCATCTCTTAGCTCAAAAACCTGGCATCAACCCGGGTAACCTTGGGGGATGCAGATGCCCAAAACTAGGATAAATGCTGCATTCATTC
>JAAHHL010000158.1 GCA_010672185.1 Caldora sp. SIO3E6
TATGCTTAGTTTAGCTAGTACTAGCTGTTTAGTCTGTTGGAGCTTGTTAAGTGGACTAACCTTCACCTTAGAAGAACCAGTAGTTGCAGCGGAAGCAGAGCTAGCTACCATGATGATTGCTCAGGGAATACCAGCAGCAATAGTAGAAAGACCAATGCTTAGAATTGGTAGCGAAGGCAAGGCTGTATCTGAACTTCAGGCAGCTCTCAAGCTTTTGGGATACTACACTGGTGCTGTTGATGGTATCTATGCTGAAAATACCGCAAGTGCAGTTTCTTTGTTCCAGGAAACCGCAGGTATAACTGTTGATGGTATCACCGGTCCTGCTACCTGGGATTATCTGTTTCCCAATAACCCAACAACTGCTGCAAACTCTTTTCCCACTACTCCCAATAACCCAACAACCAATGTGAGCCCCCCTTCTATCACTCCTGATAATCCGGCTACTTTACCTGCTGCTACTTCCTCAGATAACTCAGCATCTTCTTTTCCAATTCCTACTGCACTGCAAACAGTCCCTAGGAGCAATACTAGGAGCAATAGTCCTCCTGCTACCATATCCCGGACAAGGGAGAATACCCAGCCCACATCGGTTGACTTACCAATTCTGAAAAAGGGTATGCGAGGTTCCGCTATATCGCGGTTGCAAGATCGGCTCAGAGCACTGGGATTTTTGCAACAAGAAGCGGATGGAGTTTTTGGAGTAGAAACTCTGGCAGCAGTTAAGGCAGCTCAAAGTAACTTTCAATTGGAACCAGATGGAATTGTTGGTCCTTCTACTTGGAGAGCCCTTCTGCGTTAAGGTATAGCAGTCGCCAGGGCGGTTAAGACATTCTCAGGTAAGGAAAGTTAACAAGGGGCTTAAGCCCCTTGTCCTAATCACCTTGGCGGTTGCTATACATTCAAGTAAATTTCTAATTTAGAATTTATTTTCGGCTAAAAACAAACCTAATTCTAGATTGTCGTTTGTGTCAAGAAGTAATGTTATTAGATAAAAAAGCCTCAGGGGCTAGCCAAGTAACTCGTGTAATTGGTTTAATCAGCGGTACATCGGTAGATGGCATAGATGCTGCTTTGGTGGAAATTGCTGGTAATGATATTGATTTAAATGTTGAACTACTAGCTAGTGCTACTTATCCCTACCCCAAAGTCTTAAGGGAGCAAATTTTGGCAGTCTGTGCCGGTAAAGCTATCTCAATGGCAGAGTTAGCCGCACTAGATGATGCCATCGCCTACCAATTTGCCCAGGCTGCCCAAGAAATTCAGATTGGTAATTCTCCTGCTGAGTTGATTGGCTCCCACGGACAAACTGTATACCACCAACCACCAAGTAACTCTCATAGCACAGTTGCAGAAGAACAAGGGAGCCAGGGAGAATTACCAGAGCAGCCAATCTCCACCTTAGGATACAGCCTTCAGTTAGGACGAGGAGAAGTAATTGCCCAATTGACTGGGCTCAAAACCGTGAGCAATTTCCGAGCTGCTGATATTGCTGCGGGAGGACAGGGGGCTCCACTAGTCCCAAAAGTAGATGCCTATTTACTAAGTCATCCAACCAAGCACCGATGTATCCAAAATATCGGTGGTATTGCTAATGTTACTTATATACCAGCATCTCAGGGGAACTGGCTGGAGCTAGTATGTGGTTGGGATACGGGTCCTGGTAATGCCCTACTAGATTTAGCTGTAGAACATTTTACCAATGGTCAGCAAACCTATGACCAAGATGGTAGCTGGGCTGCTAGTGGAATTAAATCTGATGCTTTGGTAGAATTATTACTTCACCAAAACTTCTTCCAGGCATCACCACCAAAATCTACAGGACGGGAGTTATTTAGTGCCGATTACCTAAATTACTGCTGGGCAATGGGTTCTAATTATAACTTGTGTACTGCGGACATGCTGGCAACCTTAACCGAACTGACAGCTGCCTCAATCGCAGATAGCTACCGTCGCTTTTTACCCCAGATGCCTGACGAGGTTTTATTATGTGGTGGTGGTAGCCGTAATCTCTATTTGAAGCAGCGTTTGCAAGACCTCTTAGCACCAGTGCAAGTATTAACCACTGATGAGGCTGGGGTAAATGGAGACTTCAAAGAAGCGATCGCCTTTGCTGTTTTGGCTTATTGGTGTGCTCTCGGTATACCTGGCAATCTGCCCCAAGTTACTGGTGCAGGGGCAGCTACAAAACTAGGGAATCTGCATATTCCTCTGAGTTCTTGCTGTTAGAGTTACTTCCTGGTACTCTGTAATACTCCGGTTATACTTATACGTAAAACTTACTACATTTCATTCCTCAACTAGACTAGTTTGGTATCCAATTTAGCTATGCTAATTACTAACCTTTAGTGAGGAAAATCCAAGAATGTTCGATAATAAACGAAGGGTAACACTGTGGCTCATACCTTTTTAATGGAGGCAGGACGCTGGACACTCCAAGGAAGTTGGCTAGAGCGAAATGGAATGCCAATTACAGTCAGAGGTAAAACAATTATTGCCTGGGGTCAGGAAAACTGGTTTACGATGGTCACCAAGTTGGTATTTCCCAACAGTGAGCGTGAGGATATTTCTTTCCAATATCGAGGTCACCTTGATAGTGGGGAGCGACAGTACACTTTTGTTTTGCAGCACAGTGTCTTAGGTCGTGTTGAGGGCGAGGGCTGGGTGACTCCAGAATCGATTATTCAACGCTACTGGGTCTTAGGCGATCGCCAACGTCGCAGTGGTTTTGAAACACGTCACCGACTTGATGATAACACCTATTACCTCTCTAGTAGCATCATGGCGGGTCACTATCTTACTAGTACAATGGAGGCAACTTTAGGGCGTCAACCACAATAACTTTATGCTTGAATTGAAGTATTTGAGTGAGTTCTACTCAATAGAAGACAATACCTCCATTGATAGATATTCATAACATTACTGACTATAATGACTAAGGACTGATTGTTTACATTGTCATAATATGAGCAGTACAAAATCAATTAATTTCTTGGCCAATGAACTCGAGACGAGGCAGCATGATTCTGGGAAAACTGGTTAAATGGGGATGGAAACAAATGCTAAGTGATTAGAGTTAAGTTCTTTTGCGCTGACTAGCAAAACGGTAATATAAGCGAAACTGATAACTAGGCATATTCCACAACTGCTCCAAGCTAGTAGAACATTTATCATGACGACTGACCCTTATATTGGTCGCTTACTCGCCAATCGCTATCAACTCGTAAAGTTGATAGGCCAAGGTGCGATGGGTCGGGTTTATCAAGCCAAAGACATGTTACTGGGAGAGGTGATTGTTGCCGTCAAGTTTATTGCCCAGACATTGCTCAATCAGAAAATGCGCGAGCGCTTTGAGCGGGAAGCAACCATCTGTGCTTTACTTGGAGAGAAAAGCAATCACATTGTACGAGTTAGGGACTTTGGTGCAGATGAAAACGAGGTTTCCTTCTACGTTATGGAATACTTAGAAGGAGAGAACCTAAGCGATCTAATTCGACCACAACGCCTAAGTTTAACTAGGTTTTTCAATATTACCCGCCAAATCTGCCTAGGACTGCAATGCGCTCACAAAGGAATACTGGTTAAAGGTGAACTCTGTCCAATCATTCATCGAGATATTAAACCCAGTAATATCTTGATCATTCAAGATGCCTCTTTCGGTGAGTTGGTCAAAATCCTGGATTTTGGGATTGCCAAGCTGCTGCAGTCTGACGTCGCTCAAACTCAGTCCTTTATGGGCACCCTAGCTTATTGTTCCCCAGAACAGATGGAAGGCAAGGAACTTGATCGACGCTCTGACATCTACAGCTTGGGGGTGATGATGTTTGAGATGCTGAGTGGCGAGATGCCTATTTTGTCAGAAACCCGCTCTTTCGGTGGCTGGTACAAAGCTCATCACTATGCCCCTCCTAAATCCTTCAACTCGATTAACCTAGACTTTAAATTACCGAAGGCATTAGAGGATCTGGTGATGCAATGTATGGCCAAAGAGCCTGGTGAGCGTCCTCAAAGTGCTGGAGAAATACTCAAGGCATTAGAACCTTTAGAGCAGGAGTTGGTACAGGAAAAGCCCTTAGGTAGCAACTTAGGTCAAGCTAATCAGGGACTGGTACAAATAGAGCCGAGGACGAGGCGTGCTCCTACCCCCGATGAAATTTGTCGCCGTGCTTCTTGGCCTAAGGATAAACCCATATCAAAAATTGTCTTTCCACATATAATTCACACGAGTAAGGAAGCTTTGGGTACCCTTTGGGTTATGTTGTCAAAACAGGATATTCAAAACCGTCTGGTTAGTATGCGCTACAACTACTTTCTGTTTTTGACTTCACCGCATCCGATGGTGTTATGGATTACTGCTTTACACAACAGAGAGCATGGTGCACGGTGGCTTCCTTGCTACCTAGATCTAAAAACGACCCTAGGTCAAAAAGTGACTAGGCTCTTGGGAGAAGTTGGATGTTACCGCATCTTATTCTTTGCCCTATCAGAGCCAGAATATTGTGCTAATGTCATGACTGCAACCATTGCTCCTAACCAGTGCAGAATGTTGATTGACTGGGCAAATACTAGTCAGACAATAGCTTCAACTTCCCAACCACAAGCGAGTAAAAAGATACTGAAAAAAGAGTTTGAGAAACTCAAGCCGAGGATTCTGATGAAGCTCGAAGCAGTTCATACGGATTTTCCCACTGATATGAACTGATGCAATTAGGTATATTGATTAGTGAAAAATTGTCTTTGGTTAAGTATATGATATTGAATTCTGTAAATTTGCTAGTTAAATTACTCAAATTCCTGGTCAATGTGGTGGTAGACATTGTATTAGGGGGATGATAATTCGAGTAAACGATCGCTCACTTCATCCAAAATCTCATTCTTGAAAGAAATTTCTAGATCTTTTGAGTTACTTAGGCACTACAGTCCTTGTGTAGCCAGTTTTATGAGGTATTAAATCTGATAGTTTAGCACACTAAGTACGGAAGACCCCAAGTTTTTGGCGCTTGTCAATATAAGGTACAAGGGCAAAAACAATTATCCCGATCAATATAGTAGCCAATGGAGCCCTTGGTAGACACAATATAAGTAAGAGTGCGATTATAAATCTAAAAATAAACTTTTTATTCATTATGGTTTAAGTTATTGTTTGAGTGATCGGTACTCAGTGATAGCAACAATAAATTATCTGTGACAAGTGATTGGAGGGGTATAGTCAGCGGATTTGTATGACTTGTAAAACAGCAATATTTGTTGGTTAATGGTTTAACCATCTAACGAAAAGTGTCATTAAATAAATAATAACTTGTAAAACAGTTATGTGTCCAAGTTTTACCTCTAAATAGAAGAAAAAATCAGATAGTCATGATAGGAATCCGTGAGAAATGCTATAATGATTCGGTATGGAATTGTCAGATGTAGCTGAAAATGACCATCCTAAAATTTTTCTTCCATGAGTATACTTACCCCCACTAAACTTCCCGTTCAGGTTTCAGAAGTAGCCTTCTATGATCTATGTTGTACCAATCCAGACTTGCGTCTTGAGCGCACAAGTAAGGGAGAGTTGATCATTATGCCTCCAACAGGTGGTGAGACTGGGGAACACAATGATGAGCTCAGTTATCAACTCCGAACTTGGAATAAACGAACAGGTTTAGGCAAGTGCTTTAATGCTGCCACCGGTTTCAAATTACCGAATGGATCTTACCGCTCACCAGATGCCAGTTGGGTTAGGTTAGATCGCTGGGAAGCTCTTACCCCTGAGGAACGTCGGGGATTTCCTCCACTAGCACCCGACTTCGTGGTAGAGTTGCGTTCTCCTACTGATAAGTTGGACAAACTTCAAAAGAAAATGCAGGAGTACCAGAATAATGGGGTTCGTTTAGGTTATTTAATCGTACCAGAAGAAATGACTGACTCATGGCAGGTTGAAATCTACAGAATCAATCAACCCAAAGAAGTGATTAAGTCTCCACTGAGCCTTTCTGGTGAGGATGTACTCCCTGGTTTAGTGCTAGATTTGTGTGAAATTCTCAGGGGGTGACAAGGGAATTGACCTTAATCTCCGGAAAAATCAGTTTCCTTAATTAACTGATGTAGAGTAGTCCATTCCGGTAACCATTCCCATACCTTATCTATGCGCTCAATTCGACTCACAATCCTTTCAACAAATACTTGCTCTGGTTTATATTTCTTTGATGAATCTTCAAATTTCAACCCACGGAGTTGTTCTCTCATTGCGTAGAGTAAATCTTTTCCTGCAAAATATTTGAGATAGTCCTTAAAACGGGAACCATCAGGACGAAATTTAGGGAGTAAATTGCGGAATTTATTTTGAACGTCTTGTTCAGATACCAGTCGATCTTTACTATTTTCTCGAACAATTTCTGCGATTTTTTCTTGGCAATAATCTTTACCAAGTTTAGGTGGAAAAAAGTGTCCTTTTTTCACTTCTTCACCCCAAAAATTCTTAAAGTTTTCGCAAGCCAAGGCTGTTCTGGCTGCTGAGTATGCAGCAATACTTTCTGCTGCCTTATCTAAAATATTTTGATATTCATCGCGATTGGGTGCTTTTGTACCTAACGCTTTTTGGACAACCTCTGGATCGATTAAATAGTTTTCGATTTCTTTTCTTGCCCATGTCCAGCCAACCCACTTCTGCTCATAATCACATTTTAAGGGATGAGCAGGTGTTATCAAATCTCGACAATCAAAATCTCGATCAACGAGGCAAGCCAAATTAGGATTTCTGCGGCGATCAGCAATAATACTCCTCAGAAAGCTTGAAGTTTTCCCTCCCAGAGGACGAATTTCACATTTGGGGAGCAATTGACGAAGGACTCGAATATCAATGCTTTGAGAATTTCCTTCACAATAGAGAACTGTTACAGGCATAGTGCTCCTCCCGGTAGACGGTAGGTTTCACTTTCTCCGATGACGTTACTTACTGAGTCAGAGTGAGTTGTGATAATAAACTGGCACGTTGGCTCAATTTTCATCAACTGAGAGACAAAATATTGAGCAGAGGGAGGATGTAAATTGAGGTCTATTTCATCGATTAAGACCACTGAATAAGCAATCTGTTGTCTCACAAATTCGTACAATATAGGAAAAACAGATTGCTCTCCTGCTGACATTTCTGCAATATCATAGGTTTTATAACCATCATCTAGTAGGAAATAAGTCTCTTCTCCAGTGGGATCATCTTGACTAGGAAGTTTTTCTGGCCCTGAAAACGAGCGTTCAGGAAACACTTTTTGATACAGTCTTTTTATCTGTAATAAATAACTACTTCCATCGTTGTCAACCCCTGATTCTTGGTTGCGATGCCAGTCTATTAAATATTTTCGCAATTTTCCGATACCAACATCAAAGGAAGTTTCGCTACTCCCTTCTTTTGCCTTGTCTTCGCTACTACTTTGATGGGAAGGGTATCCTAAATTACGCCATTGATCGAACCAAAAAATACCTGGAAGTTGAGCAAAGTATTGTCGGACAGATTGATCACCCCTTTTGATAAACCATTGAGCATAATATCTACCTCTAAACTGAGCTAGTTCTGCTGGAGTATTTCCTGCTTGCCAATAATCACCACTTAATACGAGGCTAACCCTTTTGCTATCTCCAGGTTCATCAAATTCACGCATTTCTTTAAACTCTGGCGGTTGAGCATCGTACCATTTCTGAGCCAATTCGCGAGTTGTGTTTAGTTCTTCTTCTTCAAATAGTACTTGCAGCTCAATTCTGGGAGATCCCCATCTCCAATAGCGACCAGGAAGGAAACTAATCCAATCAAAATCAGAGATATCTCGAATCCGATTAGTGGCTAAAGCCAAGGGAAGTGCGATCGCTTGTAAAAGAGTTGTTTTCCCTGTTCCATTATCCCCTAGGATAAGATAGCGATCGCTCACCTCATCCAAAATCTCATTCTTGAAAGAAATCTCTAGCTCTTGAAACCGTTTGAAGTTTTGGATATAGATTGATTCTATCTTCACTTTAATTCCCCCTTTGTTAAAAAATACTGATGGGGTGACAAGCCAGCTCAGTCTTTGAGCTATCTAGCTTGTCACCCCGTCAGAGATGAAGGTTGAATATAAATTTATCCTTCATATTTTAGTCAAGCAAAACTCAACCAGCAGAGGATGAAACCAACACTTTTTCTGTGGTACTGGCTTTACCACCACCCTTGCGGTCAGACTCTACTAGTTGACCTAGGATAGCAGTAACATTTTTCTTGGCATCACCAAAGAGCATTTTGGTGTTCTCTTTATAGAAGAGGGGATTATCCACACCAGCATAGCCACTGGACAGACTCCGCTTCATGACAATAACCTGAGTAGATTTCCACACTTCCAAAACTGGCATTCCCGCAATAGGACTACCGGGATCTTCCATCGCACTGGGGTTGACGGTGTCGTTCGCACCAATTACGAGAACTAGATCAGTTTTGGGGAAGTCTTCGTTAATCTCGTCCATTTCTAGAACGATGTCATAGGGCACATTAGCTTCAGCTAAGAGAACATTCATATGCCCTGGTAGTCGTCCAGCTACTGGATGGATACCGAAACGAACCTCTACTCCTTTTTGACGCAGACTCTTGGTAATATCTGATACAGGATGCTGAGCCTGAGCTACTGCCATACCATAACCAGGAACGATAATCACGCTCTTGGCATCTTGCAGAAGCTCAACTGCTTCCTCCACTGTGGTTGAAGTAGCTTCCCCTACAGGCTGAGCGCTAGATGGAGCTGCTGATGCTCCTGATCCTTCGCCAAAGCCGCCTAGAATCACACTTATAAAGGAACGATTCATGGCATTGCACATGATGTAGCTGAGGATTGCACCACTACTACCAACTAGGGCTCCTGTGATAATCAACAAATCGTTCGATAGCATAAAGCCAGCTGCTGCTGCTGCCCATCCAGAGTAGCTGTTGAGCATGGAGATTACCACTGGCATATCAGCACCACCAATCGCCGCCACCAAATGGATGCCCAAGACGCAAGCGATCGCAGTCATAATTAACAGTGGCTGTAATCCACTGGGAGCTTCAAGTCCCATAAACTGGTAGCCTAGCCAGACTGAACCACCAAGCATTGCCAAATTAAGTAAGTGGCGTGCTGGCAGTGTCAGAGGTTTGCTACTGATAATCGCCCGCAGTTTACCAAAAGCAACCAATGAACCAGTAAAGGTAATCGCACCGATAAAGACACCGATAAAAATTTCCAGCTGGTGGATGGTTACCTCAACTCCTGTTAGGGATTGCTCTGCTTGTAGGTAATTGGCAATACCCACCAAAACCGCAGCCATACCCACAAAACTGTGTAGAATAGCTACCAATTCTGGCATGGAAGTCATCGCTACACGAGATGCCACGATCGCACCAATGATCGCCCCTGGTAGGATAACTGCTACTAGGGTTCCGTAAGCACTTACATTGGGACTCAAAGCTGTCGCAACAAAGGCAATGAGCATCCCACTAATACCAAAGAGGTTGCCTCGGCGAGCAGTTTCCTGATTAGAAAGCCCCCCCAAGCTGAGAATAAATAAAGCGCTAGCCGCAATATAAGCGACTGTTAGCAGGTTTTGTGACATAATCTCCTTTTATCCAACTGGTAATTGATCGTTAGCTAATTAACTACTTTTGGAACATCTTGAGCATCCGTTGGGTAACTAGGAAACCACCACTAACATTGATTGTTCCTACTAAAATCGCGATCGCTCCCAGGATAGTAGTTGCGGAAGTTGGTGTTCCTGAGATCTGGAGCATTCCACCGATAATGATGATGCCACTAATGGCATTGGTAACACTCATCAGGGGTGTATGCAGAGCTGGTTTAACATTCCAGATCACTTGCCAGCCAACAAAGCAAGCTAACACAAACACTGTCAGATGGGACAGGAAGGAAGAAGGTGCACCGATGCCGATGCCCACCAGAGCCAAGCCCACCAGTACCATCCATAGCCAGCCACCAATGCCCTTCGATTCCTTAGAAGCTTCAGCCTCAGCTGCTGCTGGAGTCACAGTAGGTTGTGGTTGTGGTGCGGGCTTAGGTGGTGTGGGAGGAGCACTGGGTTTTGGTGGGGGCCAGGTAATCTCACCAGAATTCACAACTAGAGCACCCCGAACTACCTCATCTTCAAGATCAACTTTGTAGTCTTGGGCTCCTCCCATGTCTTTGAGGAGATGGCACAGATTAGTACCGTAAAGCTGGCTAGACTGATTAGCCATGCGGCTGGAGCAAACATGATATTATTTCAGATGAAGCCTCTTTAGGCAACTCTCTAGCGGCAGATTTGGGAGGTTTA
>JAAHHL010001580.1 GCA_010672185.1 Caldora sp. SIO3E6
TCTCTCAAAGGTACCATCACTATTACCTCCCTCCGTCACATGGACAAATACCCAAGGTTGTCCCGTCGCGGGATTAGTCGCTGCCATCGTAGATGCTCCGGTCACAGAGACTGACTCTACCTGTTGGTCTACTACAATAGAAGCAGTACGGGAGATAGATTCTCCCATCCTTGCCCAAACTGATTCTGGTTCATCTGACTCTTGGCGATAACCAGCAGGACGAGTTCCAGGAAAAGTTCCCCCAACAGTAAACAGGATATTTGTACCAAACAAGTCATCGTGCTGTACTCCCAAGCCCAGATTGAGGTAATCTGTAGGTAGGACTTCTACCCTGATCTTTCCTCCTACAGTACTGGGAGAACCAGAAGCATCGTAATAGTAAACCCCAACTTGACCCCGCACTTCTCCCCCATTGGCAAATTCAGCCAGTTTCGCACCCAGCTCAAAATCCAGTCCACTCATCGCTGCTTCCCGGATAGTAGTGGTTTGGAAGGTGCTGTTTCCGGGAATCAATAAAGAGTTTCCTTGAAAAAATGGAGTTCCCGTCGATTGGAAATTGCTTTCCACCGTATTGCTAGCTACTACCTGACGAGTATCTCCTACGGGAAGGTAACCATTGAGGCGCAAGTCCCAAATTTCTCCCAAGCTTTCTAATCCCAACCCTATCTGGTTAAAGGTACTATCTCCCGTATCCCGATTATCATAACCAACATAGCCACCAAAGGTGCGGTTCAATTCTGGGTTAAAGGTACGGTATCCTAACAGGACATTACCCCCCAAATGAGCGCCATTATCCAACAGTAAGCGTCCTTCGAGGAAGAGCAGATCCCTACCAGAATTCTGCAACAAAGGTACAAAACCTTCAAAACGACCAAAGCCATCATGACCAGCAGCAGAACTATTATAACCGGCTCCCCCACGGGGGATGATTTCTAGGTCAGCAGCAGAGCCGGTGGTTTGAGGAGGTGCGGTTTCTACTTCTGTTGTCTGTGCTATTAGGGGGGAGTAGCACATCCCCGTCATCAGGATGCTGAGGAAGACTGTCGGTAGTGCTTTGCTAATCACGATGTGTGCTTGAGACTACTAGAAGAGATTGGTAATTCACTATCCTAGCTAGCGAGGTAGCTATTTATACTCAGTTGCTCAATGTATGCTAAAAATACAAGTCTGATTCCCTTTCTTGCTTAATGTACCATGCATACCCATCTGTTGCTCAACCTCTACCATAAGTATGTCTGAATCCATTGAGCTAGAAGCTGAAATCATATTGCATACTCTTGCATCTACTCCTTTTGCAGATTGTATTGCTCTTTCTAAAGAATTTCGCGAACTTCCTATGACTGCTGGCATCTACGCTGTTAAGCACCGCACTCTGGGAATCCTCTACATTGGTAAAACCAGAGCATTACGCGATCGCTTTCGTGGGGGGCACAAAGCGTTACTTTGGGCATTCATCGAAGAATTGAAAGCCACAGACATCCGAATTGCCTTTTACCCGTTAGATTTTGTTCAGTGGAGACAGCTATCATTAGATTTAGAAGGTCTTATTATTCAAGCAGTTAATCCACCCTATAACGTGAAAATTCCAGCGAGGGACTAACTCTATGCAAACTCAGCCTACCGTCTCTGAACATCTGTCACCTGAATTAGCACAAATCTTTTTAGAAGGATTACCCCAAACCAT
>JAAHHL010001581.1 GCA_010672185.1 Caldora sp. SIO3E6
CATTGCCAATTGATGCTTTCGAGACGTTCTACTTTCTCTCTTTGCAGGCGGCGTTACCCTACCTGATTAACAGTAAAAAGAGCCAGCGACAGAAGCATTCTCTTGCTCCTCTGCTCCTCCGCTCCTCCGCTCCTCCGCTTCAAGCGCTTTTCACCTTAAGTTGACACCAATGGACAAGAGCCCCCCTTTTTCAAGGGGGGTTGGGGGGATCAACAAGCTCAAAATTCCCCAGCTGCTTCTCCTGGAGTTAATTCTGTCTCTGGGATACGTAACTCTTCCACCATTTCCTGGATCTCCGGTGGTGGTGGTGGGGTAAGGCGAGAGACTACTAAAGTAACGACTAAGTTGATAATCATACCTAAAGTACCTATGCCTTCCGCAGAAACCCCAAAGAACCAGGGGGACATACCGCCAAACTTCACTCCAATGATGTAGAAAGCAGTGAAAGTTAGACCTGTTACCATCCCAGCGATTGCACCTTCTTTGTTAGTACGTTTGTCAAATATCCCTAGAATAATCGCGGGAAAGAAGCTGGCGGCAGCTAAACCAAAGGCAAAGGCTACTACTTGACCAACAAATCCTGGTGGGTTGATGCCAAAAAAACCGGCAATAACTAGGCCAAATCCTACCATCACCCGACCGAAAAACACTCGTTGGGTTTCTGAGGCTTCTGGATTAATCAGGCGATAGTAGATATCGTGGGCGAAGGAACTCGAAATTACTAGTAGTAAACCGGAAGCGGTGGATAAAGCGGCGGCTAAGCCTCCCGCTGCGACTAAAGCAATTACCCAGGGGTATAATTTTGCTACTTCTGGAGTCGCCAGAACAATGATGTCCCGGTCAATCTCAATCTCGTTGGTGTCTTTCTCTGGGGTTAACTGAAAGCGTCCATCATTATTTTTATCCTCAAAAGTCAATAATCCCGTGTTTTCCCATTTGGATGCCCAATCTAACTGACGAACCTCTTCAATTGTTTGGTTGTGGAGAGAGTCAATCAAGTTGTAGCGGGCAAACATCGATAAGGCTGGGGCAGTAGTATAGAGGATGGCGATAAATAGCAGTGCCCAACCAGCAGAATATCGAGCTGAACGTACATCGGGAACGGTATAGAAACGTACAATCACATGGGGTAAACCTGCTGTTCCCACCATCAGGGCGATAGTAATAAACAGTACATCCAGTAGGGTTTTATTGGCAAAAGGTTGAGTATATTCGGCAAAACCGAGGTCAACTTGAATTTGATTGAGTTTCTCTGCAATATCACTGAAGGTAAAAGCTAATTGAGGAATCGGATTGTTCGTCAGGAGGAGAGAAATCGCGATCGCGGGAATTAGGTAAGCGACAATCAAGACACAATACTGTGCCACCTGAGTCCAGGTAATTCCTTTCATGCCTCCCAGGATGGCAAAAAAGCCCACAATCACCATACCAATCACCACACCAGTCTCCACCGGAACCTGAAGGAAGCGGCTGAAGACAATTCCCACACCCCTCATCTGTCCGGCTACATAGGTAAGGGAGACAAAGATAGCCGCAACTACTGCAACTATACGGGCAATATTGGAGTAATAGCGATCGCCGACAAAGTCCGGTACGGTATATTTACCAAACTTCCGTAGGTAGGGAGCCAGCAACAATGCCAGTAGAACATAGCCCCCAGTCAACCCATCAGATAGATGGAGA
>JAAHHL010001582.1 GCA_010672185.1 Caldora sp. SIO3E6
TAGCAGTAATTAAATATGTGGGATTGACAACAACTGGGGAATTTGACTTTGAGCAATTTCAACAACTACTATGCGATCGCACCAAATTAGTCGGTGTAGCTCATATCTCCAATACCTTGGGTTGTATCAATCCGATAGAAGAGATTATTCCCCTAGCTCACCAGTACGGAGCCAAGGTGATCATCGATGGCTGTCAAAGTGTACCTCACATGCCCATCGATGTCCAAGCAATGGATTGTGATTGGCTAGTAGCATCGGCACATAAAATGTGTGGTCCTACGGGCATTGGCTTCCTCTATGGGAAACTAGAGCTACTTGAAGAGATGCCTCCTTTCTTAGGTGGAGGGGAAATGATTGCCGAAGTTTTCCTCGATCATTCCACCTATGCCGAATTACCCCACAAATTTGAAGCAGGAACTCCCGCTATTGCCGAAGCGATCGCTCTTGGTGCTGCGGTAGACTATTTAATGGGTCTAGGGATGGACAAAATAGCTGCTTATGAACAAGAGCTAACGGCTTATTTGTTTGCCTTACTCCGACAACTCCCTGAGGTAAAAATTTATGGCCCCCAACCTCAAACCAGGGGTAAAGGAAGAGCTGCACTAGCAGCATTTACGGTAGAGGGACTCGACTCCAGCGATATTTCTACGATGTTAGATCAAGAAGGGGTTGCGATCCGTTCTGGTCATCATTGTACCCAACCATTGCATCGTTTGTTAGGAATAACGGGCTCTGCTAGAGCAAGTTTATCTTTTTATAATACCCAGGCAGAAATTGATGCTTTTATTGTGGCGTTGCAGGAAACTATCGATTTTTTCAGAAATATGATGGATTGATGGAGAATTTACTTGCTATTGTAGGGTGCTGTTAGCGATAGCGTAACGCACCATCTGGGATTTTAAGAGAATTTACCACAAAGACACATTCTCCGAAGGAGTTCCCGAAGGGTAGAGCACAAAGGAAGGTTGTGATTTGCTTGCAGTAGCGCTTCGCTATCGCATTAGTCGTAATAATCTTTAGAATAAGAGAACAAACCTTCCTGGCGCAAACAGCAAATCAATCACCCCATGCAAATCACCCTCAGTTCTCAGCAAAGCAGAATTCTTGAATCCCTCTCTCAGCAGGGTAAGTATGCTTCTATAGAAGATGCGATTGATACCGCTTTAGTCCTTCTCGCTGACGATATCATCCAGCAAAATCCCAACGTAACCCCAGAATATATAACCTGGGTTGAACAAACTCGCCTCAAAATTGATGTAGGACTAAAAGCCGCAGAGCAAGGAGATGTTTTAGCAGCAGAGGAAGTACTTGCTCAATTGCGCCACAAAGTTAACGCCGCCAAAGCTGCTTCTGCATGAAAACTCTAAGGATTACCCTTCCTGCAAGTCAGGATCTAAACGCAATTTCTGACTATTTTCTAGAGCAAAGCATTGATGCTGGGGAACGTTTCGTAGAAACGTTCAACCAGAAGTGTAAATACTTAGTGCGTTATCCCTACATGGGTAAGTCCTATACTCACCTGAAACCAGGCTTACGGGGATTGTCACTGATGGGAGAACCTTCTCAAAAAGTCTGGGGGCACTCGCCGAAAGTCAGGAGACTAATCAGTAAGGAATGAGGTGCGAGTGCCGCCAGACTTTCTTTCTCGCTCCTCGTAGCTGTTAAAATAAGTAGCTATGGGT
>JAAHHL010001583.1 GCA_010672185.1 Caldora sp. SIO3E6
CCTCAGCTCCTCAGCTCCTCAGCTCCTCAGCTCCTCAGCTCCTCAGCTCCCCCAGCTCCCCCAGCTCCCCCAGCTCCCTTCAGCTCCCTTCAGCTCCCTCAGCTCCCTCAGTTCCCCCAGCTCCCGCTACTAACTCTCCGTCAGAACTTCCTCAAAGGCAAATTCCGGGGTAGCCAGCACAAAAATTGTGGTAGGAAGACCAGTAACCAAAGACTGTAAGTTTTCATAGTATTGGGTGAAATCATTCCCATCTCCCGGTTTCCTCATACCAAGAAAGATGATATCCGCATTTTTCGATGTTTCGTGGAGAATTTGAGGGAACTGACGTCCCTGAGCCACTAAAACTTGGGAAACTGCTTTAATGCGTACTTGTTTGACTAAATTCTTCAGATTTGCCTGAGCTGCTTGAGCTGCTGTCTCATCCGGCACTACCAACTTGAGATAAATTTCTGCTTTATGCCAATTGATGTCAGAGCGCAGTAGATAGGCAAGTAGCAACATTAAACCACCATTGGCTTGTAAACCACCCCACCAAACATCAATCCGTTGGCGTTTACCAAAACCTTTCTCGTGGTTTTCCCGAAGAATAACAATGCTACGCTTTGCTTGGTGGATTTGGGCGATCATCTGACAGTAGCGATCGCGATGACCAGCTTGCTCACTATCACCCAGCAAAACTGTATTGGGTACTAGGGGTCCTAAACCGTAGGTTTCCACTAGTTTTTGTCCACCGGCAAAGGGATCAGGGGCTGTAACTATCCTCACAAGAGCTTTCACACTGTGCCGTTCCAGATAATCTCGGATTGTTGCTTCCATCTCGGACTGTTGGGCTACATCACGGGAACCACTGGGCAGGACACTGGAAACTGTCATCAAGCCTCGGTTGTGAATGAGGGCATCGGCTAATTCAATTAAAGACCAACGCTTCGTTGGCGTCCCAGAAAGCACCAGGATGTGTGGACGCCAGTTTTTGGTATCGTCCGTATGACCAACCTGAAAAATACCAGTACGCAACAGTGCCATCCAAATACCCCGGCGGGCATCACCCCAGGTTGTTCGGAGTTCTCGTTGCTGTAACCAGAAGTAAATACCCAGGACGATGAGAGCAGCAACTACTGTAGCACGAGCATCAATCAAGAACATCACCGCCAGACAACCAAGGGCTCCCAGCAGAGAAAAAGACCAATGCACGCGAAAGGCAGGGCGGAAAGAAGGACTTTGTAGGAAGGCTTCAATGCCTGCTGAGATATTTAATACTAGATAGGTGGTGAGGAAGAACATACTCAGCACCGGTGCAATAACATCCAATTCACCCAAACAGACAGCGGCAGTTGCTATACCCAAAGTGACAACAGTACCCATCCTGGGCTCGTCATTTTTGCCACTGCCAGTACCTAAAAAGCTCAACCAATGGGGCAATACACCATCCCTTGCCAGAGCTTGCAGTACCCGAGGAGCTCCCAGGATACTGCCCAGGGCACTGCTGAGGGTTGCTCCCCAAACTCCCAGGAGAATTGCGGGACCCCAACGAGACATCTGTTGCATAATCAGAGGTTCTGCTATCAGGGTACTGGCATCTGCCCGCATAGCTAAGAGAATGGGCAGAATCATATAAATCACAGGGAAGAGGGAAGAGGGAAGAAAGCTTGTGTAATAAGCTTTTTAACCTTTATTGCAC
>JAAHHL010001584.1 GCA_010672185.1 Caldora sp. SIO3E6
CAAACCAGCAAGATCTTCTTCCAACTCGTTGGGATTAACTGGTTGCCAGAATACAACCCTAGCTTGGAGTATACTTCCTGGTGCAACTCTAGGAAAGTCCAAGCTAATGGCTGCCGTTGGCATTTCCACCGTGTTGCGGGAAATACCCAGAGCATCATCCACTACATGAGCGCAGGTTAGGATGTGCTGTGGAGAAACAAGAAAACCAGCACCAACTACTTTACCGGATTTTGAGTAAATCCTGACAACTGATGATTCAAGAGGTTTGACCATCTTGAGACTTTTGCTTCCACTTCAAGGTAATTTCGTAGTTGACTTCGGCATTACCAGAAGCGATGATTGCCCCTAGTTCAGCACTCATTTTTAGCCCAAACTTGACTTCCACTTCGTCAGCAGGCTCATTCAGGCTACGCACCTTGGTCATAATCGCATTAGCTACAGGTTTAACTCTCTCAAGAGCAGACTCAAAAGTCTGTTGAGCTTTTTGAGTTACCTCATCTCCTAAACCAATACGATCATCTGTGGCTGCTGAATCATTGACTTCTACAAGAATGGAGCCGCCGCTTTCTAAAGGAAATTCAACAATGTTTTTCACACTTAACCTCTGTTCAAGACTGTTCACAATATCGTCTTACTGGAGGTAGATGTTGCTTACAGCAAGTAATCCCTAATTTTCAAAGAATTAACCAGGTTATCAGTCTGAAGTTGAGCAGTAAACAGCAAGACTTAATAATGGTATGTTGGTATTTAATCTTCCCTTACTGTTCTATCTCGAAAGTTTCCCATTTGCCAAGTAACCCAAGGAAATAGTAAGAAGTACTTAATCTAGGAGACCTATCAATTCCCAATTCCCAATTCCCAATTCCCAATTCCCAATTCCCAATTCCCAATTCTAATCACTGTCAACAAACTTAACAGTAATGCGATCGCGTTCTAGTAATTTTGATTCAGAGAGTGCGGCTTGTGCTGCGGCAATTAACATGCCTGTCGAGATTTCAGGATTAGGTACTGTAGTTGCTACTCCCAGGCTAAAGGTGAGAACTTTAGAAGGAAAACCACTGAATCGGGGATGAGCATAGGCTATCTCCAAAGTTTTGATACCCTCTCGCAGGTTGTCGGCAATTCTAGTAGCAGCCTTGGTATCTGTTTGGGGCAAAATCACGGCAAACTCATCACCCCGATAACGTGCCACAAAGGCATTTTTATGGTTTACCCAGTTACGGATAGCACGGGCAATTTGTTTGAGCACAACATCTCCCGCCAAATCCCCATGAGCATCGTTATAAAACCGGAAATAGTCAACATTGCACAAAATGATAGACAGGGGTTGAACTCCTGTATTCTGCTGCCATTCCGCTGCTAAGTATTGGTTAAAGTAATGTCGATTCGGCAACTGGGTTAGTTCATCAATGTTATATAAACGTTGGATTTCTTGGTTCTGTTGCTCTAGCTGTAACATCCGCAGATACATTTCCTGCTCTTCTTGGAGCTGTTGGCGAAAATAGATACGATATAGCTGGCAGCTGGTTCTGACTTGGTTGCCTTCCAATTCTACCAAGCCCATACTTTCTAACTTGTAGGCAGCGATCGCAGAAGGTAGTTCCCTCTGGCTTAGTGATTCGATGGTTATACTCTCTTCTCTACCTACCACTTGTTGCAAAGCTAGAGCTAATT
>JAAHHL010001585.1 GCA_010672185.1 Caldora sp. SIO3E6
TAGAAGACAAGGGAGATTGGGAGATGGGGAGATGGGGAGACGCGGGGACGCGGGGACGCGGGGACGCGGGGATGAAGAGACAAGGGAGATGAGAAGACAAGGGAGATTGGGAGATTGGGAGACAATTCTCAAACAACCAACAACAAAAGACAAACAACAAAAGACAAACAACAAAAGACAAACAACAAAAGACAAACAACCAACAACAAACAACAAACTAGAAACTGCTAGAAATTTAGCGAATCAAGGACAATTGGAGGAAGCTGTTACAGTATGCGAAAATTACCTGAGTGAAAACCGCACTAGTGCTCAAGCTTATATCTTGTTAGGTGAAGTATATCAGGGATTGGATAATAATGAACAAGCTGAGCAATATTTCCACAAAGCGATTTATCTGGAACCAAATTCCTACGAAGCACTCGTCCACTTAGCTCTCATTAAAGAGCATCGCGGTGACCATGAAAAGGCTGCTATTCTCCGGCGGCGAATTGAACGATTACCGAAAAATTGAATAATATCAAGTTTGGATAATCACTTATAATTCCCTTCTCCCTTGCAACCTTCTCTCTTCTCTTCTGCCCTCTGCCTTCTGCCTTCTGCCTTGTTGCAACCGAAGTGTAAGTATTCAACCGAACTTGATATAAGGTATTAGATGTTAGGTTAAGGATGCAATTATTAGGGAGAGTCTTGTCCCATGTTTAAGAAAATGGCTTTGCAACGTCGAATGCTCTTCGCATTTTTTTTTCTGGGTCTGATCGTTTTAACTGTTGCTTTAGTTGGTTGGCAGGGAAATTATCGTCTAAGTAAGCAGATTAATATCCTCAAGAGCAATACTCTTCCTAGTGTAGTTGGTTTGTGGAAAGTAAACGAAGGTCAAACCCAAATTGAATCATCAGAGAGAGCCTTATTAGATCCTACCAATTCTCTTCAAGAAAGACAAAATGAGTTAGACAGAATTGAGAAGGCTTGGGAGCAAATCCAGGAAGGATTCGAGGAATACGAGAAAACTCCCCGAACAGAAGAAGAAGATAATGTTTACCAGCAACTACAGGACAAATGGCAGGAGTGGCAGCAAAATCACCAAGAATTCTTGATGCTAAATGAGGACTTTGAAAAACTGGATATTCTGAATCCTTTAGAGCAACAATTAACACTGTTAACTAATGATCAAGGTAATTCCCCAGCCATGACAGCTGCTAGAGCAGCTACTGAAGCACTGAACAAGCTTCGGGACAGAGTTCAAGCTAATCGAGCCTCATTTTTGGCAGCAACTAACTTAGTTCTAGAGACAATAGAAATTAACCGAGAAGTAGGCACTGAAGCTGTTCAAGAAGCAGAGGATGATGTCACTAAGAGTACAGTTTGGATGATCATTAGCATCATCATTGGTCCTTTCACCGCGATACTCTTTGGTTGGTACTTCACTCGGATGGTTGCCAAACCCCTCGGTGCAAAAATCGAGAAGGTAGTTACAGTCGCCGAAAATATCTCTGAGGGAGATTTGACTAGCCAAATTGAAGTACTCGATAAACAGGATGAAATCGGGAAGTTAATGGTTGCTTTCCAAAAGATGACTCAAAACCTGAATTCCTTGATCAGTCAGGTACAGCAATCCGGTATCCAGATCACGACTTCCACTACCCAAATTGCTGCCTCTGGTAGACAATTAGAGA
>JAAHHL010001586.1 GCA_010672185.1 Caldora sp. SIO3E6
CTTCACACTATTTAACTCTTTCTGCTAAGGGCGCTCAACAGCGTTCTAATGGCTTGATAGAGATTGGATATAGTTACTCCCAGAGTCATTTTCTCGATACTATCTGGAAGTGCTGGAAGGATGGCGAGATTGTAAGGTGTTGTTTACCTTTGGTACTCCCTATCGCGGTTCTGTTAAGGCGGTAAACTTTATCGCCAACGGCTACAAGAAATTATTCTTGGACTTCACGGAGGTTTTGCGATCGCTACCTTCAGTTTATCAGTTAATGCCGATTTACAAGGTGGTTAGGATAAGAGAAGAATATCATCGTATCGCCGAAGTAGATAATCTGCCTAATATAGTTAAAGCCAAAGCCGAAAATGCCCTAGCTTTTCATCGGGAAATAGAAGCAGCGGTAACTGCTAACCAAACTAATGCGGATTATGGTCAGTCCTACAAAATTATTCCCATTGTTGGCACTCAGCAGCCTACTATGCAATCGGTGAATCTGGAAAATGGTCAACTAGTGGTTAATTCCACTTTGCCGAAGGGAATTGATCCAGAATTAGGTAGTGGGGATGGTACAGTTCCTTATTTGTCAGCAATTCCCCTTGAACTGTCTGAGGAATATCGGGAAACCTATATTGCTGAAAGGCACGGTTCACTGCAAAATAATCCACGAGTGTTACAAGAATTGCGCGATCGCCTGAAAGCCACTCAAAAAAAATCATTATCGGAAATCCGGGGGCCAGAAGTGAGTCCTGCTGCTGCGGAAAGATCTGCTATCAGTTTAGGGTTGGATGACCTCTATTTGGCAGATGAACCAGTAAGACTATCGGCTCGTTTGATTGGTAACCAATTATTTGGTGGTTTAAAAGCAGAAATTACCCCTGTTAATAGAGATGGAAAGTCTGTTAACTTAGAGTTTCAACAGCAGGATCAGGATTGGGAGTTGCTCTTGGATGACTTGGCTGCTGGATTGTACCGTGTCAGGGTATATACGGATAGTGCCAGTAGTGAAACACCCAGTCCAGTACAGGATTTGTTTGAAGTTTGTAAGGGTTAGGGGAAACAATAAAATAGATATCAACTTAAGGTGAAACCCTTGCTCCACCGGTCACTTAAGTTATTTTTCTAGAAGCCTGCACTGATCAACAAAAGACTTTTGTCGGAGTTAAGCAGGAGTATAATAACGAAACCAGTAGATAAAGAGGGGAAAATTGAGTAACGTAATATCACAGCATATTGAAATTACACCGGGTATCTGTGGCGGCAAACCTCGTATTGCTGGTCATCGCATTCGGGTTGATGATATTGTCATCTGGCATGAAAGAATGGGACTGTCGCCAGATGAAATTGTTTCACAATATCCTACCATTACCTTGGCCGATGTCTATGCTGCTTTAGCTTATTACCATGACCATTTTGAGGAAATTAGGCAACAGATTCGAGAGGATGAAGAATTTGCCCGTAGTATGCAAGAAAAAACACCATCTTTAGTTCAACAAAAGTTGAGGCAGCAGAATGCCCCAAAAAAATTCGGTTTCTCCTAGATGAAAATGTCAACAATGCCATCGTTGACGGGTTAAGACGGAGGAAGATTGACGTTACAACTACTGCACAGACAGGCTTAATTTCCTCTTCGGATGAAGAACAATTAAAATTTGCTCACAGTCAGGGACGAGTGATGTTTA
>JAAHHL010001587.1 GCA_010672185.1 Caldora sp. SIO3E6
ACATTGTCCCTGATGGTGGTGCAAGGATTTTGAGCTATTTTACCAGATTTCCTGGGACGTGTTTGGCTTGCTGCATGATTGAAACCTTTCTCTGGTATGGCTTACACACTTATACAGCAAGCCCTACATAATTGCTGCCAAAAATTACGAAAATACTGATTGTGCCAGTTAGGGTGGGGAATGTCGGCTAAAACCTATAGCAAAAGGCAGAGGGCAGAAGGCAGAAGGCAGAAGGGAAGAGATTGACTGGTAAAGGTTTCAGCATTTTGCATTGTCCTAACCGCCTTGGCGACTGCTATAACACCTAACACCTAACACCTAACACCTAATCGTGCATTTTGCCATCAGGCATAGTTGCTCCACTGAGATCCGCTCCTCGGAGTTCTGCCCCTAACAAAACTGCATTGGTCAAATCTGCTACCATCAACACGGCTTTGGATATATCAGCACGAATTAAGCAGGCTCGGTTCAAATCCGCACCCCTCAGGTCTGTTTCTTGAAGGATTGCTCCAATTAAATCAGCATCTTTCAAGCTTGCCCTATGGAGAATTGCTTGATGCAGTGTAGCACCATGGAGATCTACCGCATCAAGGTTAGCTTGAGAGAGGTTAGCCAACATAAGGCTCGCTTCCTGAAGATTTGCTCCTATTAACTTGGCTTTTTTTAAGTTAGTTTTAATCAAGTTAGCTTTACTCAAATTTGTTGCTTCCAATGTTGCTTCTTCTAGGTTTGCTCCAGCTAAATTGGTCGCACTTAAGTCAGCTTTGCTTAAATCGGCATAACTTAGGTTAATTCCCTGGAGACTAGCTCCCCTCAAGTTGGCTCCCCTTAAGTCTACTCGTCTCAGATTAGCTCCAGGCAAATTAACTTTACTCAGATAGGCTCCTTGTAAATTTAATTCTTCAAAATCTCGCTCTCCAGCAGCATACCGCTTCAGCAGTTCATTAACAATCATAAAATATTCTAAGTTTTGACTCATCCTAAGTGAGTTTTTTTGAGACAGTTACATCTCTTACTTTTGTATTATTCGTCGTTAGCCAGTGATTTCCGGCAAATCAAGCGAAACAAGGCTCTGAGGCAGGAGGCTCTGAGGCAGGAGGCAGGAGGCAGGAGGCAGGAGGCAGGAGGCAGGAGGCTCTGAGGCAGGAGGCAGAAGGCTCTGAGGCAGGAGGCAGGAGGCAGGAGGCTCTGAGGCAGGAGGCAGGAGGCAGGAGGCAGGAGGCAGGAGGGAAGAGGCTCTGAGGCAGGAGGCAGGAGGGAAGAGGCTCTGAGGCAGGAGGCAGGAGGGAAGAGGCTCTGAGGCAGGAGGCAGGAGGGAAGAGGAGTTGACCTCAGAGGGTAATAACAACGCTAAACAGGTGACTGGGTGTAGGGTGTGGGGTGTGGGGTGTGGTGAAAAAGAAAGTCCCATTGCTGCTCAATAGTGCCTCATCAACCCTTATAAAGCTGATGCCATCGTCTATTTCCTGATTCAACCCTCCCTACCGACTGTCGCGTTGAGCATCTTTTTCCCTACACCCTACACCCTACACCCCACACCCCGCCTACTGTTTAAGTCCCTTGTCACCCCCTGAGGGAGTTGACTGTTTCTTCCTTACCATAGCGGTGCAGGATTCGACCCTACACCCCACACCCCACACCCCACACCCCTCGCCGTCAGGCGCTCTTAAAA
>JAAHHL010001588.1 GCA_010672185.1 Caldora sp. SIO3E6
CCTCCTGCCTCCTGCCTGCCTCCTGCCTTCTGCATTAGGAACCAGCAACAACACCTGCTGGTAAAAATTTGTCAATCACTTGGCGGTACTCGCTCTTTTGCTTGACACCTCGGAATTCCTCAACTAGTTCTTTGTCCTTAAAAAACTGTACAGTAGGTGTACCAATTACCTGAGCATTTTCGGCAATGTCTCGGTCTTGCTCAATGTCAATCTCCACAAAGTGGACTTTACCTTCATACTCATCCACTACTTTATCCAACATTGGCTTCAGGATGTGGCAGGGACCGCAGCTAGGGGAAATATACTTAACCATCAGTAAGCGATCGCTTTCATGGAATAGTTTACGTAAGGCATAGCCTCCGAGATGGCGGGTAGCAGTAAGTTTAAAGGTTTCTGCTGTATCAGCTAAAGGTTTTTCTTCCGTTTCCTCTGCCACTGGCGCCTCGGATTCTGGTTGCTGATGGTATTCCTGAATTAAGTCTTGGGCAGAAAGCCAACGTTCCGCCAACAGTGCTGCCATACAGCCAGTGCCAGCAGCAGTTATGGCTTGGCGATATTCATGATCCTGGACATCTCCAGCGGCATAGACTCCTTCGACACTAGTTTTTACGGAATCAGGTTTGGTGACAATGTAACCCACTTCATCCAATTCTAGTTGTCCTTGGAATAAGGAAGTATTGGGGGTGTGACCAATGGCGTAAAATAATCCTCTCGCTGGGAGGTCTTTTTCTTCACCAGTTTGATTGTGCCGAACTTTGACCCCTGTCATCCGACCATTTTCACCAAATACATCCACTGCCTCAGTATTCCAGTGAACTGTAATTTTCGGATTATTTAGCACTCGGTCTTGCATAGTTTTACTGGCTCGCATCACATCCCGGCGTACTAGCAAATGTACATGAGAGCCGTATTTAGTGAGATATACTGACTCTTCCGCTGCTGAGTCCCCGGCTCCGATTACTACCAACTCTTCACCTTGGAACATTGGTGTCGCACCATCACAGATGGCACAAGCGGAGATCCCCCGGCTCCAATATTCTACTTCGCTGGGTAAATTCAAGCGTTTCGCCGTGGCACCAGTAGCAATTACAATACTATGGGTTTTAACTTCCCGTTCCTGGGAGCGGACAATAAAAGGACGCTGGCTCAAGTCAACGAAGGTAACGTCTTCTGTATAACATTCCGTTCCCCAGCGCACTGCTTGAGCTTTCATTTGTTCCATCAGCTGGGGTCCAGTAATCCCGGTGGGAAATCCAGGGAAGTTCTCTACTTCAGTTGTGGTCATTAATTGACCCCCAGGGATTCCTCCTGCTTGGAAACCCTCAAACATCAGGGGTTTGAGATTGGCTCTGGCAGCATAAATGGCGGCGGTGTAGCCAGCAGGACCAGAACCGATAATTACCAGATTTTCTATGGTTGGGTTGGACATATTTATAGATGAACTCATAACGACTACGCTTAATTTATTGTAACCCATCGACGTCTCCCGTAGGGGCGCACCGACGTGCGCCCTCCAAAAGATTCCCCCATAACTCAGATCTTGCACCAGTTGGCAGATGTACACCGACGTGCGCCCTCCAATACTTCCCCCTATCAACCAGCACCAGTTGGCAGATGTACACCGACGTGCGCCCTCCAATACTTCCCCCTATCAACCCCTATCCCACC
>JAAHHL010001589.1 GCA_010672185.1 Caldora sp. SIO3E6
TGCCCGCATTGTAGAGACGTTTCATGAAACGTCCCAGAGCAAGATTTCATGGTTTGCTCAAAACCGCTCTATTGTAACCGGATTTGGTATCAATTCCCAATTCCCAATTCCCAATTCCCAATTCCCAATTCCCTCATTTCAGCAACTCACCAGTTTCTTGTAGAGCATGTAAGCGCTGATAAATCCCTTCCTGGCGCAGTAATTCAGCATGATTACCCACTTCAGCAATCCTACCTTGGTTAAGAACCACAATTTTATCCGCATCCCTAACCGTACTCAGCCGGTGGGCAATAATAATTGTGGTGCGGGTTCCCTGAATACTTTGCATCGCCAACTGAATTGAACGCTCTGACTCGTAATCTAGACTGGAAGTTGCTTCATCAAACACTAGCACATCTGGCTCCACCAATAGTGCTCGGGCAATTCCCAATCGCTGCCTTTGTCCACCAGATAGCCGCATACCCCGCTCACCAACCATAGTGTAGTAGCCTTGGGGTAATTGCTCAATCATTTCATCTACTCTGGCAATGCGACAGGCTTCTTCTACTTTCTCAAAACTAGCCTTGCGATCGCCATAGGTGATATTGTCCAATAGTGTGCCATTAAACACATCCACTTCCTGGTGAACGATCGCTAGGCGTTTGCGATAGCCAGTAATATCTAGATTCCGAATATCGACACCATCCATTAAAATGCGACCTTGATGTGGTTCAAAATATCGGAACAGCAATTTGACTAGAGTAGATTTACCAGAACCAGAACGACCCACTAGTGCTACGGTTTGATAGGGTTCAATCAATAACTGAATATCTTGTAGCACTGGGTATCGAGAATCGTAACTGAAGCTTAAATGGTTAAACTCAACTTTGCCGGTGAATTGATAGGAAGTAGCTCTTTCATTAGGTGAAAGGACAATCCCCGCAGCGTCTTTACCTATTGGTTGTTCCATAAACTCATGGAAGCGCTGCATAGAAGCATAGCGACGGGCAAACAACTCAGCAAGATCATTCAGAGGCTCCATTTCTGAGTAAGCCATAGTAGAAATCGTGAGAGTAGTCACGAAATGCCCCAGGGAGATCTTGCCCTGTACCGTAGCAGATAGGGTCATACTAAGTATAGAAAATACACATATATGAACGACCATTTTTTGCCAAGTACCCAGTTTGATATAACCCAAATGCAGGCGGTACACAACTACCTTGAGTTCCCGGTTTAAGCGCTGTCGCTGCCTCTCAAGTTCCGCTGCTTCCGTGGCAAAGGCTTTGACAGTTTTGATATTAGTGACAATTTCTGAGGTACGGCTTTCGGTATTTTCTATATATCGGTCTAATCTTTCCTCATGGGCAACTAGTTTCTTGAGGTGTTTAATGCTGAAGAACAAAATCAAGACAAAAGACACCAAAAACAAAACGGCGATGCGCCACTCAATAAACCAGATAACGACAAAGATACCGAGTACTTTTGCTAACTTGGGAATCAACTGCCCAGCAACTTCTGGGTAAGTCCAAGTGTGGTTAGTGATACCTTTGATAACTCGTCCAGCAATTCTACCTGGGTTGTTCTCGTTGTAAAACTCCAGGGGTAGAGTGAGAATTTTTTCTAGGGCTTTTTCCGATTGTCGCCGACGAGACTGGAGGGGAATTGCCCATTGATGCCACCAACCGCCA